>CAZGSG010000312.1:0-7085 GCA_964528095.1 uncultured Terrimonas sp. | reverse complement strand
ACACCCGTAAAAGTAAGGACGAATGTCAGGAGGATCGCGGCCGGTTTGGGATTTTGCCTGTTGGTCAAAATGGATAATGCTTTCTGGTCGATGGGTTTCAATTCGAAAGGGCAATTGGGAGATGGCACTACTACAAACAGAAGTATACCCGTAAAAATAATGGACAATGTGAAAACTATTTCTGCCGGCAGGCTATTCTCCCTGATACTCAAAAATGATGATACATTATGGGGAATGGGATCCGGTGAGAACGGGCAGTTGGGTAATGGCTCCAATTTAATACAAACCACGGCGGTAAAACTAATGGACAATGTAGAACTAATGGATGCGGGCAATGACCATTCCATCGTTCTGAAAAAGGATAATACGATCTGGTCTGCAGGGCTTAACCAGAACGGCCAGTTAGGAGATGGTACTACAAATTTGAGAAATACTTTTGTAAAGATCAGTCTGCCATAGTATAAAATGCATCCGGGCATGCCGTTGCTTTCCTGAGCACACCGTTTTCTCATTGGATCGATCAGTACACCTTTCAATCATTCAGCGTAACCGTTTTCTTTTTTTACAATGGCTCCACTTTCTTGCTGTCTTAGTTTTAGGCGAAATGGATTTTGGAAACCATCCAATTGGACTTTCTGTTAATAGCAGCTTAGTTCAATTGGATGGATATTTTAAAACCGGGGTAAATAGGCTGAGTGAAGCAATCGATAATAAAAATTAAATGCCAACCTGCATTAAATCAACAAATTCATGAAGCGGATCTTATTTACAGGGTGGATTATGCTTATAGCCATCATTTTACAGGCACAACAGCTAAAGTTTGGTGTCAATGCGGGCGTAATCGACAGTGATATTCTTTTTGAAATTGTTGGATCAAATGGTGGAGTGATGCATATGCGAAAAACCGGTTTTCAGGGCGGCGCCATCGCTGATATTTCCTTTAATTCCAATTTTTCTGTTCAGCCACGTTTATTGTTTATAACCAAGGGTGGGAGAGTGGTTACTAATGTAAGTACAGCCGGGATAAGTATCACGACGCTTGATCTCCCTCTTCACCTTGTTTACCATTACAACGGGTTCTTCCTGGGTGCAGGTCCAAATATATCATACGGACTGTCTGCGAAAGATATTGACAAGGGAGCTGCGGTAAATAACCCGCTAAGCAAAAACCTCTACAAAGACAGCAGTGGTCTTGTAACGGGAATGATCATTAAACGGTTGGATATTGGCCTGGCGGCAACAATGGGTTTTGAGTTTCCAGGAGGATTTTTAATAAGTGTTAACTATTTAAAAGGGATATCCAATATCAACAAGGTATACAATCTCAAAATTCGAAATAATTTTTATGGGTTTTCTGTCGGGTACTTTTTACAACCAAAAACAAAACACTAAAACTTCAGCAATGAAAAAAGGAAAAATAGTGAATAGCATTAAATATCTATGCGGATGCTTTCTGGCTATCAGCAGCATATTTATGTTATCCCAATGCAAAAAGAACCCTCCAAAGGGCACGACCGCCCTGCCATCTGATGATAGTGATTCTGGTTTTGTGTCGGGCCGGTATATCATCCGGACAAAATACTGTCCCAATGGAGTCGCCTATGCATTGGTGCCTGCCAGCAATTTTGAGACACTTGATTTTATCCCTATGCGCAAAGAAGATCTCCCGTTGCTGAAAACGGAAGAAGGGGTTATCTGGAATGTGGAAGATGTGCGGGCTGAAGGTTTTGTTGTGGTGCCACCTCTTGGATCTAATGATTATTCCATTTTTGCAGGCTATCGTATATATAAACAAAACCCTGCGGATAATATTTACCAGGTGTTGTCCATGCACCGGCCCGGCGCATCTAAAGAAGATGAGGTTGGTGATGGCTGGGGAGAAAATCAGTACATCCGTTTCATGGGTGTTTCAGAAGTGCCCAGGAAAATTTCTGCACAAACAAATTGTTATGATTGCACGAACCATCCTGGACATGATGGAGAAACAGGGTCATTGTTCCTATTTATAAATAATGGTGATGGAGGTTATAAGATCAGGCACTCGGACAGAGAATATAATTGCGCTGCTTATGTACAGCGATGGTGGCTTACAACCACACATGATTCACCGGATGCGAACGAAGACTGTGACTGGGCGCAAAGGCTAAGCGTAAGACCCAACATTCCTGGAATATTGGTAGGTCCTAACGTTCCATTGGGGCTTATCCCAAAATGTCAGAATGTGCGCCCCCCCGGTGAAAGAGAGTTCGAACGTTGCTACAAAGATGATTTTTATTTTGAAAAAGTGGATTAGCGGAAGGTTGGTCATACAGGTCAATTTTTGAAATAGATAGGGTTGTTCCCATATATTGGTCCTGTACAAAACAGGTATAGCGCGTGTCGTTTTTGTTGATTAATAGATGTCCGTAAGACAAGATCATTACATGTAAATTCCTTAGCTATGATGAAAACAAAAATATTCCTGGCCGCCCTGGTATTGCTTATGGCGATGGCCTGTAAAAAAGACAAGAAGGAGGATAAACGATCGGGCTCGGAGAGGATTGTCAGGATAACTGATAACATGAACCCAGACCAAATTTTCGGGTATGATAATGAAAAAAGGTTGACCCGGGTTACGACCGTCGGGTCTGGGTCACTTCAGGTCACTTACCAGCCTACCAGTATCTTAATGCAATATCATGACGCTATGGGCGCCCCTATTCCTAACAAAAAGTATGAATTTACGCTTGCGAATGGACGAATTGTGAAAGGATATGAATATGATGGCGCCGCGAATATTCGTGAGTACATCTATACATACAATAATAATGGACAACTTTTCGGAATGGAGGTGAATAAACGTAGCTCCGTAGGTTTGATTTTCTCAACTCAATCTTTCTCCTTTACATATGATGGGCAGGGAAATATGGTCAGGATGGAAACAAAAATCAGAAACGGAATTCCTTTGCGTAACAGTGATTCCGGGTATGTTACAAAAGAGTATCATGAGGGAAAACCATTTTTTCGTTGGGCAGATGTCGGCTTTGATTATTTTGGAACTACACCCATGAGTCAAACTCGTCCTATATCGTCCGATGATCCAACAGCTCCATTTTTTCTTGTTAGTTATTTTTTTCCGTCCAGACTTGCATCAAAGTTGAGAAAAGGAGAAAATTATAAATGGGACAATGTTACTCAAAAATGGGTTTTTGCTTCATCGTTTACAACGATGCTTGGCGAAGATAATTATCTGTATGACCAGCAGGGAAGGTTAATAAGAATAAAGCCTGATATAAATATTCATTGGCAATAATCAATCTCCCGGAAAATTGTAGTGGTTATTCAAAATTACTACTATGAATTTTTTAAATATGGTTGGGGTATTCACAAAAAATACATGATAGGGTAGAACGCCGGTGGTGGAATGATTATCAAAATGCATAACATTAATTTTCCCGGAATGAAAAATGGCTACCGAGTTTCGGCTTAACAAGAAAGGGTTCATGGGAGTTTAGTCGGTTTTCAATCGGGTATTAGTTGGGGTAAATAAAAAATAATCAGTGAGTCTTTTGCTCTTGTGAACATATATCAAAACAAAATGAAAAACTATCTTCTTATTGCAATTGTTTTATTGTCGGCCGGTGAAAGTAATGGCCAGCATATCCGTTTGGGTATTAAAGCCGGTGCGCACAACAATATTTTTAAGGTCATCACAAAAGGGCAGTTTGACGACAGTAATGTTTTTACCAGTCTGGGTATTCAGGCTGGCTTCTTGGCAGATATTCCGGTGAGTTCCCGGTTTTCCCTGCAACCGCAGCTCTTATATGTTTCTAAAGGCGGAGTGAATGAAAATGAAAGCGGGTTCCGGTTCAATACGATTGATCTTTCTCTCAACTGCAATTGGCGGTATCGGGATTTTTTTATTGGCCTGGGACCTAATTTTTCCTATAGCATCAAAGGAAGAGTTTTAGACAATGGTAAAGCAATAGACCTGTACAGCGATGCCACCGCAATGCATTTGGTGAAGGCAGAACGTTTTGAAATTGGCGCCAATATCCGGATGGGCTATTGTTTCCCCGGCGGACTGATGCTGGAAGCTAACTATACGCCCGGTTTCAACAATATATTTAGCGCTGTATCGGCGCAGTCTCCCACGGTCGAAGCGCATAACAGTTTTTTCGGGCTTTCAGTTGGGTATATTTTACAACAAAAAAAGAAATAAGTAATAATCGTTTTGCAGCAGAATCGAGCAGTTAATAGGCAGCCCCCGCATTCCTGCGAGGGGCTTTTTTGTTTTAAACGGTAATCCGGATAGTTGAGAATGTTGCTTATCCAGCTACTGTTTACCTTAGTATTCAATGGTGGTAAACTTCGTATTTACACAGAATTATTTCTTCCCTGTTTGTTCAATTTGAAATAGGTTTGTGCAATGCACAGACTTGTAATGGGGATTATTGCCGGCGCTCTCTTTATTTCATTTACAGGGTTGCCTGTAATAAAAAAAATACAGATCAATGGCTCCGCCCAGGGCACTACCTATCATATTACTTATTATGCGGCAGATAGCCTGGTATCGAAATGGGAAATCGACAGCATACTGAATAACATCGATAGTTCTCTTTCTCTTTATAAGCCCTACTCACAGGTTAATCGTTTTAATGATTCGAAAGATGGAATGGTAGTAGATGCGCATTTTACCAGGGTTGTAAAAAAGGCGCAGGAAGTATATCGGACAACAGGAGGCCTTTTTGATATAACCGTTTACCCACTTACAGTGGCCTGGGGCTTCGGCCCTCAAAAACCGGATTCATTGCCAGATGAAGACGCCATCAGAAAAATGCTTCCCTGCGTCAATACCGGTTTACTCTACTGGCAAGGGAGAAAACTGGCGAAACGTAAACCCTGCGTAAAGCTTGACCCTAATGGGATAGCGCAGGGGTATAGCGTGGATGTGCTGGCCGGGTTTTTTGAAAAAAAAGGTATTCAACATTACCTGGTTGAACTTGGTGGCGAACTCAGGGTGAAAGGACGCAAACTTCCAACGAATGAAAAAATGTCGGTAGGGATAGAAACACCCGGTGATGACCCGGGATTTTCGATAATAGAGAAAATAGTGTGGATGGATAAAGGCGCTATCACAACCTCGGGTAACTACCGGCGATATATAGAAAGTAAAGGACAAAAAATCTCTCATCTGATGAACCCGAAAACCGGTTATTCCATCCGCAACGAATTGATCAGTGTGACCGTCTATGCAAAAGACGCGATGACCGCTGATGCCTATGATAATGCATTGATGGCAATGGGACTGAGTAAAGCCCTTGCTTTTGTGGAGAAACACCCGGAACTGGCCGCGCATTTTATTTATTATAAGGACGGTACCCAGTTGGCCGATACAATGAGCCGACGGTTTCTTGCACTTTTACGGCCCTGATGAGTTAAATTTGACGACTCATGGTATTTAAGAGTGAATGAAAAGCCAATAAGATAAAGCCGGAATTAAGGCATGGTGTTTATCTTGGAAACAAAAAATATATAGCTAACGAACGCTGATTAGAGTAAATGAAAAGAAAAGATTTTTTGCAACAGTCGGGGGTACTTACCGCCGGGTTATTAGCAGGCCGGCAATGGCTGAGTGCTTCAGGTAGACAGGCAGGAAAGATCAGGGTCGCTGTGATTGGATGTGGTGACCGCGGCCAGGGTATTCTTTCCGTAATAAATGAACTGCCGGAGAATTTTTTAGTGACCGGTATCTGCGATATACTTGAGTTCCGGCTCGAAGCCACCAAAAAGATCGTCAATACAGCAACAACGAAGGTCTATCAAGAATACAGGAAATTGCTGGACGATAAAAATATTGACGCGGTGGTTATTGCTACTCCGCTGAATATGCATTTTCCTATTGCTGCGGATGCGCTAAGGGCAGGCAAACATGTGTACCTGGAAAAAGCCATGACGTATGCTATTCCTGAAGCGCTTGACCTGGTTAAGCTAAGCAGGCAATATCCAAAGCAGGTACTGGAAGTAGGCCATCAATACCGGTATACACCGCTTTATTTCAAGGTAAAGGAAATGATCAATAAAGGGTATCTCGGTAAAGTGACGCAGATTGACTGCAGATGGGACCGCAACTGGAACTGGCGTCGTGCCGTGCCGGCAGGATATACGGATGAACAGGTGAACTGGCGGATGTATAAAAAATATTCCGGGGGATTGCCCGCGGAATTATTATCGCACCAGATGGATTTTATTAACTGGGCGTTTGATACACACCCGGATGAAATAATGGGCAGCGGTGGTATCGACAATTATAAGGACGGACGCGAGACCTATGATAATGTACAGGCGATCCTTCGTTATAAGAAAGAGGGGATGATCGGTAATTTCGGCGCTACCTGTAGTAACGCCAAAGAAGGATATATCTTTAAAATAAAGGGAACAAAAGGAATGGTATCACTGCTTCCGCATGAAGGAATATTTTTTCCTGAAGCTGAAACGAAAAAACAATTGCAAACTGTAGATGGTGTGACGGGTGCGACAAAAATTGAATGGAATAAAGATGGCGGTATTCCTATTACGACAGAAAAAATGAAGGATGGTACCTGGTATGCATTGCAGGAATTCTATACCTGCATCACAGAAAAAAAACTTCCTGTATCGAATGTCGTGACTGGCGCAACTACCGCGGTTTGTGTGAGACTGGTAAACGATGCGATATTTTCGGAAACGATTCAACAATGGAAACAAGATTATAATTTTTAACTGACAGGTATGAAAAAAATCACGGTTGTTTGTATCATTTTATTAGTAGCGAATACGATCTATGCGCAGGGCAAAGGCGGGTGGACCAATCTATTCGATGGCAAGACATTGAACGGCTGGAAAAAAGTAGCCGGCTCAGCGGAGTACCAGGTAGTGGATAATGCGGTGGTGGGCATCACCGTACCGAATACGCCAAACACATTCCTGATTACGGATAAAGAGTATGGTGATTTTGTACTGGAGCTGGAAGTGAAGATCGAAGACACTACTTCTAACTCAGGCATTCAGTTCCGCAGCCAGTATGATCCGGCTGGTAATAATGGTAAGGGCAAGGTTTTTGGATA
>CAZGSG010000311.1:0-7087 GCA_964528095.1 uncultured Terrimonas sp. | reverse complement strand
AAAAACACCACTAATTGACGTTTTTTTCCGAAGCTTTAATCACAAAGAAAAGCTTCCTATGATCGGTTGTTGGTGTAAAGTTATTAAATTAGTTAAAGTACTTATCGGAATACCAACAACGGCGTGAAATTCAAAAGTCAAAATTAAAAATTAAAAAACAGACCCCGGTTTTTGAAATGCGTTTTTGAATTTTACATTTCTAATACTAAAAATACAAAAGCAAAAACAATCCACTAATATCAGTGACCATTTTTGAATTTTTAATTTTGAATTTTTAATTCCAAAGCGACTATCGATTTCGCCGGCATCTCAATCACCAGTTCCGTTCCTTCTTTGCGGGCTCCTGAGAATTTTTCGATATGTATCTTGTTAGGATTTTCGAATGAGTTGATATCTGTGAGGTTGGCCGCTGTCAGTATTTTCCCCTGTACCGTATTCCATTTAATACCTACCAGGCTGGTGCGTAAGCTGATCTTTTTATCGGGCTGCAGATTGACAAGTGATAAGTGTACAGTGCCTGTGGAATCCTGCGAAGCGGAAATATTGATCGAAGGAATTTTTTTGCCATCGATCGTATAATCTGGTGAACTGAAATTCACCGGCAGTCGTTTCGCATCCTGGTGTACCTTATACAGCTCGAACACATGATAGGTAGGTGTAAGCAATAGCTGGTTGCCTTTTGTAAGGATCAATGCCTGTAATACATTAATGGTTTGTGCGAGATTGGCCATGCGCACGCGGTCTGCATGATTATTGAAGATATTCAGGGTGGTGGCTGCCACCAATGCATCCCGAAGACTGTTTTGCTGGTAAAGAAACCCGGGATTAGTACCAGGCTCCACATCTGTCCAGATCCCCCATTCATCTACTACCAGGGCAACTTTTTTATCGGGATCATACCGGTCCATGATAGTAGAATGCCGGGTGACCAGTTCTTCCATGAACAAACAATTTTTCATGGTCGTAAAATATTCTTTCTCATCAAAGCTGGTCGCTGATCCTTTTTTACCCCAGCTTCCGGTAGGAATAGTATAATGATGCAGGGTGAGTCCCCACATTCTGCCTGCCGCTTTTTTCCTCATTACATACGTCCAGTTCTAATCTCCGCTATTGGGCCCGCTGGCTATGCGCAATAGTGGCGCGTCTTTGTAATTGCGGGCATAGGTCGCATACCGTTTGTATTCATCTGCATAATAATCCGCAGTCATATTACCGCCACAGCCCCAGCTTTCATTACCTACGCCCCAGAATTTTACCCTCCAGGGTTCTGCCCTACCGTTTTGTTTTCGTAGTTCAGTCATGGTGCTGGACGCGTCGGAATTCATGTACTCTACCCATTTCGCCATTTCCTCCACCGTACCGCTTCCTACATTGCCGGCCACATATGGTTCACAATTGAGCAGGCTGCATAATTCCAGGAATTCATGCGTACCAAAACTATTATCTTCAGATACGCCGCCCCAGTTGGTGTTCACCATATGCGGGCGTTGATTACGCGGACCAATGCCATCCCGCCAGTGATACTCATCGGCAAAACAACCACCCGGCCAGCGCAGGTTGGGGATCTTTATTTTTTTTAATGCTTCTACTATGTCCAGGCGTATCCGGTCTTTTCGGGGAATGGTTGCCGTATCGCTTACCCAGAACCCATCATAGATACAACGCCCGAGATGTTCGGAAAAATGTCCGTAGATATGCCGGCTGATGATCGTGCCGGGATTAACCCCGTCGATGGTAACAGCTGTTGGTGTTTGGGAATAACCTGAATAACAGAGACCGGCTATGGCAAGCGTTAAAAGAACAAATCGTTTCATCTTATCGTTATTTGAGGTCAATATCCTGAATTATTTTCTTTGGTCCATCCTGTAGTGTCGCCGGTTTTTTGTTCATTTATTAGGGTATTTTCCATGACCGGATAATACAGGCAGGAAGTATGATTGAAAACAAATTGCGAATTACGTAGAGAAGACTGCTATTGTATACCAGTAATCAACATGGGTGTTATCAATCACTGGATCTTAGCAATGATCATGAAGAGTTGCTGCTATTATAAAGTTTATTTTTCTTTCTCCGGCACCATTTCGATATAGGCGATCCTTTCAGGAAACCATACCTGCATTTCTCCTTTACCACGGTTAGCCCAGGCATAATAAGGAATGGCCATAAAGGGTTGCTGAATGGTATTTACAGCGTCTCCATTTTTGCTGACGTTTAATACCGGCACCGTTGTTTTTAGTACGGTCACGCCATTCAAAAGATCTGCACGGTATTCACTGGTAAATGTCGAGGCTGCAGGCAGCACGATATTCGACGTGAAGCCATTGTTATCGGTCCATTCTGCACAATAGATAAGCGGTCCTCTTTGCAAAGCGACACGGCCCCTGTCTTCTTTTACCAGGGCATTGGCCAGTACCCGGCGTACGGGCATCGGCAACTGCAGTTCCACCATATCATTTTTTTTCCATTGCCGGTCAAGCACAGCATAGCCGTTTTGCATGCGGTATGACACCGGTTTGCCATTCAATAATAGGGTGACGGGCGTGCCGAGACTGTCTTTAAACCGATAAAGATCCGAAGGCATTTCAGTTTCACTGGCCCAGCCGGGTATTCTTATCGACAAGGGAAATGAAAAAGAGGTCGCAGGACTAATGATAAATTTAAGATCGCCGTTCCAGGGATAATTATTCCGCTGTTCGATATGCAGTTTTTTACCTGCGACCAGGAGATCAGCCGAACTATTCACAAAAAGGTTTACCAGTACATTGTTTTCTTTTTGCGCATATACATAACCTGGCAGCGATGGAAGCAGCCTGGTAAGATTGGTAGGGCAACAGGAGCAATCGAACCAACCTGATCTTGCTGTTTCCAGATCAGCATGTGTAAAATGATTTTGCACCTGCATGGCATTGGTATAAAAAAATGATTTACCGTCGAGGCCAATGCCCGAGATCAGCCCATTGTACAGGATCTTTTCCAGGATATCGATATACTTCGATTCGCCATGCAACTGGAACATGCGTTGATTCCAGTATACATTTGCAATGGCCGCACAGGTTTCGTTATAAGCCGTGGTATTGGGAAGTTCATAATTATTGCCATAGCGTTCACCACTGCCGATAGCGCCTGCCCCACCCTGCACATATAGTTTTTTAGTGACCAGGTTTTCCCAGATGCTATCGATCGCGTTCAGCATTTTCGCATCGCCTGTAAGCGCGGCTATATCGGCTACTGCCGCATACAGGTAACCGGCTCTTACAGCATGTCCTTCGGCTTCACGCTGATCCACTACCGGCTGATCATCCTGCCAGTAAGACCCGTTTTTCCAGGCATCCTTGCTTTTATTGTCATAACCCTTGTATTGTCCCCTTGCTTCAATAAAAAATTTCGCGGTAGAAAGGTATTCAGGTTTGCCCGTCACCCGGTACAATTTTACCAGGCCCATTTCCACGATCTCATGACCCGGCGCCACGCTTCTTTTTCCCGGGCCAAATACAGAACAAACCAGGTCCGCGTTTTTCAACGCGATATCAAGCAGGTTTCTTTTGCCGGTAGCCTGGTAATGCGCTACCGCGCTTTCATAGAGGTGGCCCGCGTTATACAACTCATGACTTAGTTCTCTTTCTTTTATCCAGCGTTCGGTGCCACTCCATGCCGGTGGATGCAGGGGATCGATAGTACGCGCCGTGTAGAGGTAACCATCCGGCTCCTGCGCTTTGCCAACAATAGTAATCAGCGAATCGACATATTTCTCCAGCTTTTTATCCGGGAAAAGGCCCAGGGAATACGAAGCACCTTCGATGGTTTTATAGATATCGGTATCATCAAAGGGATAGATGGTGCAGAACTTGCCGCTCCCCGCAGCGGCCATATCAAAATTTTTTACCCTGCCAGTTGATTCGCAGCGTGCAAATGACGCGGGTATGGTGACGGTATGATTGGTTTGTAATCTTGGCAACCAGAACTGATCGGTAAATCGTACACTGGTGAAGGAGACGGGTTGATAAGGATAATCCGTTTTTTGCGCGGCGAGTGTTGTGGCAGCGAGTAAGGATATGATGAGGAATGGTTGTTTCATATGGAATGCTGAATGAGGGAGTGTCTATATCTCAGTATGTTTATGATTATTTGGAATAGCGGTTATACCAGTTTAAAGTTACAGAAAGAACAGGAACCTGTGGTTATCGCCAACAACTCTTTACTTACAGGCGTACGCCCGCTTTGAATAGGTGTATCAGCCAGCTTTTAGCTGCCCGGGCTTAGTATTTATTGGCAGCGAATTCACCGGTACAATGATTTCCCGGGACAGGTAACAGAAAAAACGGTCAGTATTCAAATCAGCGTGATTCTGACTGCCGTTTGCATTTTACTAAATCATTAATTTAATCATTTGTTAAATGTCCGAAGATCCTGGTTCGTCGGACCAGTGTTCATTTTAAATCTGCTTGGGGTTTAACCGATGTTTGTTCGATGCTCATTCGTTACTAACCCACATCTCACCCACATCTAACGCACATCTCACCCACACATCACCCACAGAAACCCTGGGTAAGATCTGTGTTTAAGCTGTGTTAATTCCGCCGTAGTTCAGTGGTTATATCGAAGGAGCACCGTACATTCATCGAACAAAGACTGGCCCAAGCCGGCCATAGTTCGTCTGCGCCCGTAGAGACGCAATGCCTTGCGTCTCTTACGATCAAAATTATCTTTCGAATATCGCCTGGCGAAAACAATTACGCATAAAAATCGATCACAGGACATTTCACCGAACAAAAATCATTTCATTGTACGAACCGCTAATTAGTTATTAGCTGATTGTTGTGGAATAAATATCCTGCCGGGACGATAAAAGGCGCATCAATGGAGGTCTCCGCCAGAGACGCAATGCATTGCGTCTCTACAATCGTACATTAATTACGTGGAGCAGGTCAAAAATTTTGCCTTTTGACATTATCCAATGCTACAATTTCACCTTTGCATTCCTTATAAATTTTGAATAGGTCCTTAAATTTCTGCAGGGTCCATTCTCCTACTTCGGATTGATTTAAGATCTGTTTAAATTTAGAAGAGTTCTCCTCCTGTCTTTTTTCGACGATAAGCTGATAATTCCTCCCAAATTTAAGCACTCCAACAAAGGGTTCAAATAAGCGAATCTTCAAATCAGCTAAACGGTAACTAGTTTCTATCAATTTATCATATTCATAGTAAACCACTCTTATTTCTTGTTCATCAAACAATAGTTCTGTCAAATAGTATTTACATGTCGGCAAAATAAATACCGCGCCATAAGCTACCAGCACCACATCTACAACCACTATTGCCCAAATTCCGTCAGTCACGCTAAAAAATATAATAAGAGAATAAAGCAAGCAAGACATAATGAGACCAGCAAGCGTCTTAAAAACCCTTTTGGAGTACTTTATGTATTTTACAGAAACCTGGCTATGCATTTTAAATTTTCTTTTCTTTTCAGCTCCATATTTCTAGTTACTAAATTTCCCTCTAACTCCCCCTATTGCATCTCTAATGCATATACCGCAATTACTTTCCCTTCAGCATCAAAGACATAAATTCGGCTACAAATATCGCACTTCCACACATTATTTTTTGGTTGCGGAATATTGATCGTGTCAACCACGTCAAGTTCAATTATCTTCATCCATTCACGATCCGAATAAACATGATATTGCACATCATTGGGAGCGGATGAATTTGAAAGCCGGTTTCCACATTTACATAAAATCGATCCCATGACGCTAATATTTAATTTATTTTGTTACCGATGCAGGCACCTGCTATTATTTCCCTTCCTTCTTTAATATTCCTCTGTTCTTTTTTTTATCCTTTGATTTCATTATCCCTCTCATAGCCATAAAACCCATACCTATACCCGCTATTCGGAGCAGCATCGACCTAAAGCTGCTAGCAAAACATTTTTTAAATAATCTAAGTAGTTTTCTGAAGTAGAGGACAACAAGCTTGTATAGAAAAATGCATGCTTTTTCATACTTTCATTAAAACGCTTCGAATGAGAAAGAAGATATTTATTATTGGCTAGTTCAATGATTTCGTTCAAATACGGAACCCCCATCTCACTAGACCTATGTTCATCGACCGCCTTATAACCCATTAGAATATAAGAAGGATGATAAAAGAATGGATTTCCAAGAATACCCAAGCTCATAATTCCCGAGTTTTCCTGATAATAATAATTTTCGACTTTTTCTGCTTTATTGAACTGAGTATTAATTAAAATCAAATTATAATAATCAGGTAGTACTGGGGTACCTTTTTTTATTTCATAAGATAACCCAGATTCATCATACTCAAACCCAAACCAAATACCCTCGCTAATTTCTGTCAAGTATCTCCTGATTTTTGAGGTCGAAAAGGATTTAGCGTACTGAAACATCGGAAAAAAGAGCTGAGTTAATGATGCTACGTATCCTAGCCAAGCATCTTTGGATAGTTGAAATTTTGAATAATATTGAGCCTTTTGCATCTCATCTATTATTAAAACCTTGTCATTGAAAATATTAATGTCTCCAAATTTTTTATATTCCGCCTCATTTGAGTTTAGCATCCAAAACTCAGCCTCGCAAGAATATTCAAGATCATCTCTCCATTTTCGGTATTGTAGAAAATCTTCTGTTCCCCATTTTGGAAATTGTGGCATCCTTGAGGTGAAAGGGAATCTAATGTCATTTTTCGAAAAACTTGTTCCATCCCCAACTTTGAAACCAAATGTTGTTTTATTGATATCCAATCTAGAATCAAGAATAAAATTAACACAGGAATTTAAGTCAACTCCAAAAGGCTTCTCTTTTTTTGTAATTTCATCGAAAGCACATTTCCGGCATGTATTGATATTCTCTTGTAAAAATCTTAGGGATGATCCTACTAGGTTGTCATACTGATCAACTATTTCCGACTCTATAGAGGATCTCAACTTACTTGAAAACGAGTTATTTTTCATTTTTAAATATAAAAGATATTATTAGTGGATACTATAAATTAGTCTTCGGAAATTCATCAATTACGCCGTTGTTGGTGTTCCATTCAAGTGCACTAACTGGTTCAAACGACTCAC
>CAZGSG010000310.1:0-7100 GCA_964528095.1 uncultured Terrimonas sp. | reverse complement strand
TTATTGAATAAGCCCGTTTTCCCGTTGACGGATAGCCAGCCAGTGAAATGGTTTCTTCGTTACCAGTTTCTTTACGCGCCGTTCTTGTACCTGCTTTATTCGCTTAACTGGTTTTTGTTCCGGGAAACCCTGATGCATTTCAATTATTCAAGCCGTACAATAAAAATTGAGATACCAAGGGCAGAAGTGATCAAACTGGTGATCTATAAACTGTTTTATATTGGCTATATGATCGTGTTGCCGGTCTATGTGTTGCCCTTTGGCTGGGAAAATGTACTGCTGGTTTTTGTATTGAATCATTTTATGGTCTCGCTG
The DNA here is from genome assembly GCA_964528095.1 of uncultured Terrimonas sp. Classification (GTDB taxonomy): domain Bacteria; phylum Bacteroidota; class Bacteroidia; order Chitinophagales; family Chitinophagaceae; genus CAZGSG01. The sequence continues at coordinate 6,785 of CAZGSG010000310.1, read as the reverse complement.
ATCTTTGTTGGCGTGCTGGGCGTTTCCCATCTTTCAGATTTTGTGGCGCATCCTGTCGCTGATGCGGAGAACAGGCTGGATATGAGCTGGCCCAAATTACAAATGTGCACTTCGGTGGATTATAATGCGGATAGTCGCTTTTTTAACTGGACGCTTGGTGGGTTTAATGCACATGCGCTGCATCACCTGTTGCCTAATATTTCTCATGTGCATTATATCAACATTTTACCCATCTTCAGGGAACTGTCAGCAAAACACGGATTGGTTTATATGGAAATGCCTTATCATCAATCACTGGCCGCGCATTTCCGGTTTTTGAAAATAATGGGCCGGGATAAACATTTTAAGCCAGCACAGTTTGAAGGATAAACATATCCATATAGCTGAAGACAGCGAATTGCTGAAGACTATCTATAAACAGGTGGAAGAAAAACTGGTTATAGACAAACCTATGTTCAGGATACTGATGTGGTTTAAGTTCCTGGTTTATTTTTTACTGTTGGTGGCGGGTTATCTATCTCTATTCCTTGTTACCGATACATTTCTTTTTCTCTGCTGTTTCATACTTTATGGATTTTTCTCCCTGCTTTTCGCATTTAATTTTTCGCATGACTTTTCACATAATACCATATTCAGCAATAAGCGATTAAATAATCTTTGTTTTATCCTGATCTATACGATAGTAGGCGCGCATGGGGAAGCCTGGAAACAGCGGCATATCAACTCGCATCATTACGCGCCGAATGTAGAAGGATATGATTCTGATCTGAAGATATCCAGGCTTATCCGGGTGATACCGGAAAGTGAATACTACTGGTACCATCGCTACCAGTACCTGTATGCACCGGTGGCCTATATGAGCTATTCCCTTTTCTGGATATTTATAAAAGATTTTCTCATTTTGTTTTCGAGAGATGAATATACAAAGCGCAAAGGATTCCGGTATCATTTGTCATTCTGGGCACAAAAACTGTTTTATTTCTCCTACATATTGCTATTGCCCCTGATCTTCTCTTCACAGGAATATTATATCGTGTTGGCAGGGTTCTTATTAATGCATCTTTTTCAATCGCTGTTTTTGCTTTTGACCTTTTTTATGACGCATCATGTGGAAAAGACGAGTTACCCTACTGTAGACACCGAAGGTTATATTAATTCTTCCTGGCTGATGAACCAGGTCAGGAGCTCAAATGATATGCATCCGTTTAGCGCCACCGCTAATTTTATCCTCGGCGGTTTTAATAATCATATCGCGCATCATTTATTTCCTCATATCCATCATATCTATTATCCCGCGTTGAACAGGATACTATATGCCGTATTGTTGCAGCATGGCATTACGCCCAATCAGACAAGTTATTGGGGAGGTATCGTATCGCATTTCCGGTTATTGAAAAAAATGGCTGATGAAAAGATGGACGTAGTGACCCAATAAACAGAGAACTTATTTTTTATCCTTCCCGAATACATCCGCGATCTCTGTGAGCAGGTAGCCCTTGGGATCGGAAGAATATTCCCAGAACATCACTCCGCCTAATTTATTATCCTTCACATACGCGCATTTTTCCTTTACAGACCGTTCGTCGTCATAAGAAATAAATTGTTTGGTATCAGCATTAAAAAGATAAGGAGCCCGGGCTTTTTCATCCCAATAGCTGGTAAACCCTTTTTGCCCGATCAGGCTATCTTTGATATAAGTAAACCCTCCACCGCTTTTTGCAGACAGCAATTTCTGATTCAATCCCTGTCCCGCTGTATTTTCCACGAAGCCCCCTTTGCCATAAAACGCGAGTCCGACTACCAATTTAGCGGCAGGCACACCTGCTTTGATAAATTCTGTAACAGCTTTATGCGCGGAGTTTTCTTTTTCATAGCTGGAAGAAGGATAAAGATTGGTATGATGTCCTGCCATTCCCCAGTTATAATCATATGTCATGAGATTAATATAGTCGAGGTACTGTTGCGCTTTTTTCATCTCCGTATTATCGATGAAGCTGGTAAAACCACCAACAGCAGTTGTGAGCAGGTATTTTTTTCCTGTTTCTTTTTCGAGCCGGTTTAGTTCTTTCCTGATCTCCATGAACATGAATGTATAATTCTGTTTGTCTTCCGGCCGGAACACATTTCCATCTCCCTGCATGTTGGGGTATTCCCAATCTATATCCACACCATCCAGCCCATGCTTACGGATGATATCGACGGAACTGGCTGCAAATAGTTTACGGGAGCTATCGGTGAGTACCGCGTCCGAGAAATTTTTACTCCATGACCAGCCGCCGATAGAGATCAATATTTTGAGAGAAGTGTTTTTTTGTTTCAATAAGTTCAGTGTCCTGAAATTGACTGTGTCTGTTCGCTCATTATGCAGCCAGGCACGACTGTCTTTTACATCTACAAACGCATAATTGATATGCGTCAGCTTTTCCACGTCTATCCCTTCTGTATTGATGATGCCGCTATACCCGGCTACATAACCGATCACTACGGGTTTAGTTGGCTTGGGAGTATCGCTATGATTTTTAAAGCCCGAAAAAAGCAGGAGAAGTAAGGATCCTGTAATAATGCTATATGATCTCATCGTTACTATTTTTCTGAATAATTAATTTGCTGTCATTGCAGTGATCGCCTGTAAAAAATAAGCGGCATGAGGGATCCATTGTTCTGTCCAGCGCCACTCATTACCACCGGCACTTGTTTTGAAATCGATGCCGCTGCCATCTCCATTTCCTTCCCTGCCTGTTATGCCATTGGATATACCACCTTTCTCGGAACCATGCCCGAATAAGGAAGCCATATAAGGTGTATTTTTTTGACCAAAGCCATACATAAAACACATGTCATACGGATTAGATCCCAATATCCAGGAAACTTGTTGTGCTGCAAAACGGGCTAGCGAATCTCTCCGCATGGTATTAGCTTTGCCGGGATAAACTAACCTGCCGCCAATCAATGCAGCGGTGGCCAGCGAGGCAAGACGCGCATTTTCACCCTGCCACCACCAGCCCGACTCATTATCATGTGGGATAAAAAATCCATCCTTTACCTGTCCTTTATATAAAAAACTCTGTCTTGCATATCCAAAGGGGTTTGCAACATTGTTGGTAACATGCAGGAGATATTCAAGGGAACGTTTGATCGTTGTAAGCGATTGTTTTCGACGATCGGCGTTGTCTTCAATATCGAGATAACGGGCCAATGCTATTACAGGCAGTCCCGCATCTGCGGCATGCCAGTAAGGACGCGCATTGTCGCCGGCAAGAAAATAACCCGCGTCTGTAATACGATCAGCAAGATTGGCTGCTCTTTTTCTTGCTTCTTTTATATAGAGCTCATCGCCGGTCGCGATCCAGAGTTCCGTAGAAGCCATTAATGCACAATAATCATCCAGTATATTTTCCCTGCCATCATCTGCATAACGGGTGTTATTAAGAAGCAGATGCGCGAAAGCCCTTTTCGCGGCATCTAAATACTGGGCCGCAGTAAAATCGCCGTTCTTCTTCCAGCGGGAGATACGTGCCAGTGCAGCTATCGCCATTCCACCGCCTTCCCGAAACCCGCATTGATAATCGGCTGTGGTGACGCTATTGGCCAGCAGGCCTACGATCCTTCTTGCGGAAGGGTCGGGATTGAAGTAACTAAATACGGTCATATAAAAATAACCTTCCGTAGCAAGTGAACGCATGATATAATCCGCTCCCCAGATCGCTTCGTCTTCTATTGCATCTTTTACATTCATGTTAGCCAGCAATGCAGGGATGGCATCCCTGGTATCAATTAACGACCAGGTCACCAGGGGCGTTTGCTGCGGCAACATAAAGTTGGTATAAGCAAGATGGGAAAAGTATTTGCTGATATCTCCCGATGCATCACACCAGCCGCCGTGTACATCCGCTGTCTTATCGCTGCCAAACAAAATCATTTTTTTGTCCGCAGCTATTTCTTTTTGTGTGTTCGCCCGTTGTTTGTTGTAGTAATGAATGATCGATGGGAGGGTGGTCTTTACGAGCGCATTCTCATCAATGATAAATGAGCCTGACTGATAAGTAACTCCATTTACCCGCAGACTTATAAAATAAGTACCCGGTTTTTTTAATGCAGAAAAATCGGCCTGGTAGAATAATTTGCCGGGCGCCCATTCATCTATGCGCAAAGCAGCCAGCAAATTACCGGTATACACTATTCCTCCGTCCGCCATAGCATTTACAATGGTAAAAGCAAGGTCCTTATTCAGGGCCGTATCAGTTTCTACAACAGCTATTTTGGCTGATGCATTATCCCAGGCAACCTGGTTGACATGAATATGAATGCTGCTATTGGCAGGTATCGCCGCAAACGCAAAAAAGAATACCAGTATAACAGAACAGACGCGAAACATAGTTTGTATTTAAAAGCCCGGGGCTATATTTTTAACCTGATCCTTTTTTTCTCCAGCAATCCGCCGAGAAAGATCAATACGAATGCAACAGCAAACGAACGGAAAACTCCTCCACCTCCTTTATTAAAAAAATCAGGATAATTAAAATCAAGCAAAGCATATACAGAATAAAGAATGTACGGAAGCAGGTAGCAGGTAAGCGTGCTGGTGCCTGCCGGACGGATAATGCTGAACCAGTTTTGTTTTTTATGTATATCAACCAGCCAGATGATCAGCTCAAAAACAAACATGCTGATGCCGGTGCAGATAAATACCCAGGCAGGAGTAGCATATATTTTTGATATGCCGCCGGTATAAGGACGGATGAGCAGGCCTGCCGCAATGGTGGCAATGCCCGTAATGGTTAGTAATAACCAAAGCGGGGTTTTATTTTCCTGGCCGATCAATTTTCTATACAGGATAGCGATCACAACGCCTGCCATGATCAATGTTATGGAAGAAGCATCACCAATGACTGGGATATTGATATGCAGGTTTCCTGTATGTACGGCAATATTAATAGTTATAAAAACAGCGAGCGAAATAAGCAGAGGGACAAAACGACCCTTTGTAAAAAGAAAGACCAGCGCGCTGACGAGGTAGGCCCAGCCAATGATACCCAGTATGCCCCACCAATGCGGTTTCAGCCCTTCGGGGTGTTCAACGCTGCCCCCCTGGTAAAAATAAGCCATCAACAATAGCAGTACTACACCAATGCCGATGAGCGCGTATTTTTTCGCTTTCATCATTGTTGATGGATAATCGAGCCAGATAAGAAAAAAACTGATTGTTAACAGGATGGTCCATACAGCCCGTGGTAGCGTGGCGGCAGCGCTGTAATTTTCTCCGTTTACATGAAAGAAACCCATAACGATCAATGCGACCGAACGGGAAATGATGTAAATGGCTATTCGCAGAAATGACTGCCCCCGGCTGATGCGGTTGCTGATAGCGATCGGCAGTGATAAACCGACAATGAACAGGAACGCGGGAAAGATCGTATCGGCAAAACCAAGTCCGTCATCGGATGCCGCTACATGATCTATCCATGCCGGTATATCGCGTACACCGCTTACATCATTGACAAAGATCATCAGCAGCATAGTGATAGCGCGCAAAACGTCGATGGATAAAAGCCGGTTGTTAGCTGTTTTCATGAACCTGTTTGATAAATGGCCAGGATATTATCTGCCGGCTGCCCAGAAGATCGTATTCCTGAAAAGAGTTGTATAATATATATTATCAAATAATGCAGGCGAATGCCCCATGAATATATAGGCATTCCTCGCACTGTAATTTGTATTGCTCCATATGACGGGGTGATCGCCCATTTTTATGGAAGAAGCCGGGTTATACGTTGATTCATCCACACTGGCAATCACTTTTACACCAGGCCTGGGCGAACGATCATAGGTATACCATTCTTCTTTTTCTATGGTTATATACTTCGGCACCCCTTTCACGATGGGATGCAGGCTATCTTCTATTAACACTTGTCCGTCCGCGAACCCGGCAATATAATTTTTAAATTGAATACCGCCCATAAATCCGCTAAACCATTTCCAAAGTGGGTAACCATCAAACTCGCCCAGCAGGGTCGCATGGTGGAAACCGATCCAGCCACCTTTTCCTGTGCTGATATACTTTTCAAATGCCGATACAGCTTTTGCCGTCCAGGCATAAGGCGGGTAATCCAACTGAACGAACAACTGGTATTTGTCCAGAAAGGAATCGTCAATCTTTTCGGTATTGGTGATATAGTTTATGGAAAAATTACTGTCTGCCGCAAGCCTGTCCAACCAGGGTTTGGCCGCTTTGGAATAGGCCAGGTGATGACCGCCGTTTTCATAAAGTACCAGCATATTGAACCGCGGGACGGGGGTGGCCTGCCCGGCAGCCGGTCGGCAAACGCCACCGCACAGGCAGATAAAAACTGTTCCGAAAAATAATTTCATATATGGCATGGGGGAAAATAATAAATGAGAACCGGTGAACGTGAAATTACAGGGCAATCGCTAAAAAAAACCAGCCGGGCTGTAGTGACGAGGTTGTAGTATTTTTAATTAATTGATAGTCAATGTCTATGTTTTAAATTGTAGAGGTTTTGGCGTAGTGGTAAATTTGGAATAAGCCTCTATAAGTCTGCAATTTTGTGACTCAAAACAAAACTGCTGCTATATGACGCAAAAACGAGCGCTGCTATGCCTGGTATTTTATGCCTTGTCGGGTAGTTCATTACTCAATGCCCAGCAAGCTCAGGATACGGTGAAGCCAGAAAGCCCGACGGTTCCTACCACCTACAATTTACTTTATCAACTCCAGAGCCGGAACAAAGACACGGCTGCTGTTTCAGATATCTACAGTCCCCCGC
>CAZGSG010000309.1:0-7100 GCA_964528095.1 uncultured Terrimonas sp. | reverse complement strand
AGGACGGCCGCGGCCCGGGCGCCGGGCCCGAGGCCGGGCTGGGGAATGATGTTCCCCGAATTTTCATTGCCTGAAAAAAAATGTTTTTTAACCCTTTCCGGCAACTTATTTTTGATAAAAGAAAATAAATGATCTCTTATAATCCCAAGGATTGGTTCTCTTATATTTTCCGGTTTCATAAAGCTGATACGATAAGACAACTTTCCCCGCTGCTGCTCGGCATAGCCGTGTATTCAGGGATTATTGCCTTTCTCGAATTGGAATTCTGGAATCTCTCTGTTAATAGTTATGTGAAGGGAATTCCCGCCATGCACTCGCTGTTAGGTTTCGCGATCTCCATGTTACTGGTATTTCGCACCAACACGGCCTATGACCGTTGGTGGGAAGGCCGCAAGTTATGGGGAAGCCTGGTTAATAACAGCCGTAACCTGGCGCTAAAATTAAATGCGATCTTACCTGCAGAAGAGAAAGCACAACGTTCTTTTTTCCGCAAGATCATTCCTGCCTATGCATACGCATTGCATAATCACCTGCATAAAGAACAAACACGGATGGAGCTATTTGAACACGATGACCATAAGCATCTTTTGCAGCGTATCGATGTCAACAAACATGTACCCAATCAAATAGCCGCGTTGATATTTCAGCATATTCATCAGTTGCACCGGGAAAATAAAATAAGTGGAGAGCAACTTCTTTTCCTGAACAATGAACTCTTATCTTTTACAGACATCTGCGGCGCATGTGAACGAATAAAAAATACCCCGATCCCTTTTTCGTACAGTGTGTTCATTAAAAAATTCATCTTTGTTTATGTAATGACCCTACCCTTCGGGTTTGTGTTTACACTAGGCTACTATGTGATCCCTGTAGTGGTATTCATTACCTATGTGCTGGCCAGTCTCGAACTGATCGCGGAAGAGATCGAAGATCCTTTTGGCGGCGATCAGAATGATGTGCCTACCGATAAGATCGCTGAGAATATTCATAAGAATATTGCAGATCTGATCTGAGCTGCCCCGTATATAAGCCAGTAATTTTACAGCAGAAAACCCAACACAGTATTATTTCGTTTATACTCATGGCAGCACAATGCTGCCAGGTATGATGAGAGCAGTATATTTTTTATTTAGCTGTATTCTTTTTTTTCTTTTTGTCATTTCCTGCAGAAAAGGCAAAACGGAGGAAAATGTTATTTGCGATAGTGTATCAAAAACATTTTCTGCTGATGTAAATCCTATTGTACAGAGTTTTTGCAACCAGGCTTCCTGTCATCATTCCAATAGTGCCCTGGGCCCCGGACCGCTCACAAATTATACGCAGGTGTTCAACGCACGTGTGGCGGTAAGAACAGCGATCTCATCCGGGAGAATGCCTTTCGGCAGTTCATTAAGCCCTGAACAAAAAAATAAGTTCTTATGCTGGATTGATTCGGGTGCACCGGATAATTGATCCAAAATTAAAAAAGTGAAATTCAAAACAGGAGTTCCTTACTTGTAAGGGACACTATTTTTGCGTTTTGACTTTTTAATTTTGAATTAAAATCTCAATATATTTAGGGAATAAACAGCTCAACATGCTTAAACTGACTTCGCTTATTTCATTGATTTTTTCATTTTTATTCTCTTTTGCACAATCTTCTTTAGATAAATTAACCGTGGAAAAGATCATGCGCGATCCTAAATGGATGGGCAGCTCTCCTTCCAATACATTCTGGACGGCAGACGGGAATCAGCTTTTTTTTCAATGGAACCCGGAAAATGCGAGCTCCGATTCGTTATATTATATTACCAAAGAAAATAAAGTGCCTGTAAAGGCAACTGTCACGCAAAAACAGGACTATTTATCCGCCGGGGCAATTACTTATAATACTGATCGCACGGCTTATATATACAGCAAGGACGGAGATATCTATTATACAGATCTTAAAACAAAAAAAACAAAGAGGATTACCCAGACAACTGAGAGCGAATCTAATCCGCAATTCTCCTTTAACCAGTCAAAGATCGTTTATTCCCGCAGTCAGAATTTATTCGCATGGGATATTGCCGGTGGTGAAACCTTGCAATTAACCAATATCCGAACAGGTGATACACAGAGCCCGGTACAAGTGGCATCGAATCGTGGCGGCGGTGGAACTGGTGGTAATCCCCCGGCAAGATCCGGTGGTAATAATGGAAACCTACAGGAGGATTGGCTTAAAAATGATCAGTTGAAATATTTCGAGGTACTGAAGTCAAGAAAAGAAAAAAGAGAAGAAGCCGACAAGTATACAAAGAATACAAAACAAAAGGAATTACGCAGTATCAGTATTGAAGATAAAATATTGCAGGGACTTACAGTAAGCCCGGATGGAAGATTTGTATCCTATCGTTTGTTCAAGGCGGCGGCAAATACCAAATCCACTATTGTTCCGAGTTATGTTACGGAGACAGGATTTACAACCGATATCCCCGGGCGTACCAAAGTAGGCGCACTACAGGGCAGCAGCGAATTGTTTATATATGATCGAACAAAAGATACTGTCTGGACGCTTAAAGCAGATTCCATTCCTGGTATAAAAGACCTGCCGGATTATGTAAAGGACTATCCGAAACAACTGGAAGAAAGAACAAAAAAGAACAGTAGCCGTAACGTTAATTTCTCCGGACCTTTTTGGTCTCCTAACGGAAATTATGCAGTACTGGATATACGTGCCGATGATAATAAAGACCGCTGGCTCATGTTATGGGACACCGCAACTGCTAAATTAAAATTGCTGGACAGGCAAAGAGATGAAGCCTGGATCGGTGGGCCGGGCATGTTCGGCAGCATGGGATGGATCAGCGACAATACGTATTGGTTCCAGTCGGAAGCGTCAGGCTATTCTCATCTTTATACGATCAATGTAGCCACAGGAGAAAAGAAAATGCTTACATCGGGTGCATACGAAATACAGCAGGCCCGGCTTTCAATTGACAAAAAGAGTTTTTATATCAGCACCAATGAAGTGCATCCCGGCGAACAACAATTTTACCGCTTGAATATAAGTACAGGGAAAAAAGAACGGCTTACTACCATGACGGGTGCCAACCAGGTGGTCGTTTCACCTGACGAAAAACAATTGGCCATACTCTACTCCTATTCCAATAAGCCCTGGGAATTGTATCTCCAGGAAAATAAACCGAACAGTAAGGCTGAGCAGGTCACATTTAAATCGCAAAGCGATGAATTCAAATCCTATGCATGGAAAGATCCGGAAGTGATCAGTTTCACTGCCGCTGACGGGGCAAAAGTATATGCAAGATTATATAAACCCGCCAATCCAAATCCAAACAAACCAGCTGTAATGTTTGTACACGGTGCCGGGTATTTGCAGAACGCGCATAAATGGTGGAGCAGTTATTTCCGCGAATACATGTTTAATAATATGCTGGCTGATAACGGGTACTACGTACTGGATGTGGACTATCGCGGAAGTGCAGGCTATGGCAGAGACTGGCGCACAGGAATATACAGGCATATGGGCGGTAAAGACCTGACAGATCATGTGGATGCGGCCAATTACCTGGTAAAGACCTTTGGAGTGGATCCAAAACGAATTGGCCTCTATGGAGGCTCTTATGGCGGGTTCATCACGCTTATGGGGCTTTTTACCACACCTGATGTATTTGCAGCCGGTGCCGCGCTAAGACCGGTTACGGATTGGGCTAACTATAATCATGGCTATACATCCAATATCCTGAACGAACCATTTACGGACAGTATTGCCTACAGGAAAAGCTCGCCCTTTTATTTTGCCAATGGGCTGAAAGGGGATCTCCTGATCTGTCACGGAATGGTGGACGTGAACGTACATTACCAGGATGCTGTAAAACTGGCTCAACGACTTATCGAACTGGGAAAAAATAACTGGGAACTGGCTTCTTACCCAATGGAAGATCATGGATTCGTGGAGCCCAGCAGTTGGACAGACGAATACAAACGGATTTTCAAATTGTTTGAAACGACACTTAAGAAGAAATAGGTGTTGGTTTATCGTGTCCAACTCTTAGTTCAGGGTTTATGGTTCCGGCACTGTTTACTGGCAGTTTTGCCCGGTCTTAAACTCCCGACTCCCGACTTTGAACTGGAAACTTAGAACATTCCTATATTTGTAGCTTATAACAATAAGGTAATGGCGAAACAAGTAGAAGATTTTGATGCTAACCTGGCTGGTGAGGAAGGGAAATCCGAGGAAACGAAGACCAGTTGGTTCAAGAGGATCAAAAAAGGCATCAATACCAAAACCTCAGAGAAAAAGGAGACTCCGGAAGGTCTTTGGGTAAAATGCCCTGAATGCAGTTATATCTGCACCATTTCAGAATTGCGGGAGCATTTATTTGTATGCCCGAAATGCAAACATCATCACCGGATCAATAGCAGCGAGTATTACGAGATATTATTTGACAATAATGAATTCACTGAGTTGTTCGACAATATCCGTTCAAAGGATTACCTGGAATTCGTGGACCTTAAGCCCTATAAAAAAAGACTGGAAGAAGCATGGAGTAAAACCGATCTGAAAGACTCGATGCGCGTGGCTGTAGGTAAAGTAGGTGGAGAGGAAATCGTAGTGGCCTGTATGGACTTTGAATTTATTGGCGGATCATTGGGTAGTGTAATGGGAGAAAAGTTTTCCCGTGCTGTTGATCATTGTATCGCGCATAAACTGCCATACATGGTGATCAGTAAGAGCGGTGGTGCGCGAATGATGGAAAGTGCGTTCTCCCTGATGCAACTGGCTAAAACCAGCGGCAAGCTTTCACAATTGAGCGATGCAAAACTTCCTTATATCTCCTTATTGACCGATCCGACATTTGGTGGTATCTCCGCCTCATTTGGGATGCTGGGTGATCTGAATATAGCCGAGCCTGGCGCATTGATCGGGTTTGCCGGTCCACGGGTCATCAAAGAAACTATCAAAAAGGACCTGCCCGAAGGTTTTCAACGAAGCGAATTCCTGCTGGAGCATGGATTCCTGGACTTTATTGTGGGCAGGGATAAATTAAAAGAAAAGATCAGCCAGGTGCTGCAATTGTTTAAAAACTAAGTGCCAGGATTTAATAGATTTCAGCAGCATGTGTGTAATGGGCAGGGCATAATCAACCTGTCTTGAACCACCGAAGCTTTGATGTCTATTAAATAGTTGAAACCGTATAACGCATGTCAGAAATCAGGAACAGATCGGCCTATCATGAATACTTCATCGATGCAAAATATGAAGCGGGTATGGTATTGGGTGGTACGGAAGTAAAATCGATCCGTGCAGGTAAAGTAAGCTTTAACGATAGCTACTGCCAGGTTCACCAGGGCGAAGTATGGGTCAAATCATTGCATATCGCGGAATACTCCCATGGAAATATCTATAATCATCCTACCGTTCGGGAGAGAAAACTACTGCTCAACAGGCGGGAAATAACCAAGATCGAAACCAAGCTCAAGGACAAAGGCTATACGCTTATTCCCCTGCGGATCTTTTTCAACGATAAAGGCTTTGTAAAGATGGAAATAGGGCTGGCCAAGGGCAAAAAACTGCATGATAAGCGGGAAACGATCAAACAAAAGGATACCGATCGGGAAATCAAGCGTTACCTGAAATAATATGCTTACCGGTTCGTTTAAAACAAGCATGGTTTTTGACCAGTGAAACCGCATGAAGAAATTCCTCTTGTTTTTGGCTTTATCGTTCTCCATCGTCTCCCATTCCCAAACAGTATTTGGGTACTGGTATGGCAAGGCCAACGTAAAATCCAATAGCTCTTCAAACAACTACCTCGTAGAACTGGTATTACAACCCGAAAAAGGTTATGTAAAGGGTATCCTAAACTACTATTTTAAAAATACTTACCGGAGTATACAGGTAAAGGGAAATTACAATAGCGCCACCCGCCAATTGAGCCTTTATGATATTCCTGTGACCTATCATGGATCTACAGGTAATATGGAAGTCGATTGCAATATGAACCTGCAGGCTACCTTGAAAGTGTCGAGAGCGGGCTCTAATCTCACTGGCGCGTTTGTTTCATTACCCGAATACAAGTACACCTGTGTTGATATCAATTTTGACCTGGCACTGAATGCCGATATCAGCAAAAAAGATTCGGTATTAAAAGCGATCCGTGAATACAAAGAAAGTTACCAGGTATGGAAACCTTCAGCATATGATACGCTTGCGCCTGTCAATATTGTACAGCGCAAGGTCGTGAACTATGTGGTGGCGGATCAGTTTAAAAAAAGAGAGAATGTGCTGGCACAGGAAATTGAAGTGAACTCCGATTCGGTAAATGTGGATTTTTATGACAATGGTGAAGTAGATGGCGATTCTATTTCGGTCTTCTTCAATGAAAAGCTATTAGCTTTTTCACAAAGACTCAGCACCCGTTCTATCCATTTCAATATTGTACTGGATTCAACCAAAGAGGTGAATGAGCTAAGTATGTTTGCGGATAACCTGGGTTCCATTCCTCCCAATACTGCACTTATGATCGTATCAGATGGAGAAAAACGATACGAGATCCGGCTCTCGAGTAATCTTGAGAAGAATGCGATGATCAGAATCAAGAGGAAAAAAATAAAAATTCAAAATTAAAAATTCAAAAATAGAGTTTGTTATTTGTAAGGGATTCTATTTTCGAGTTTCTAATATATACTTCACCCTGCGTTTTGCATGTCTTAGATAAGCTTATGACAAGATGTTACGAGACCGCATATCAGGTAAACTCGAGGAAAATGTGATGATCAGCAACAGAAAAATAAAAAATTCAGAACCGGAGTTCGTTACAAATAACGAACTCTATTTTTGAATTTTTAATTTTGATTTTTGAATTTGCACATCATCCTGCATTGTAGAGAGAGAAAGAAACAATATGAGGATTTTTTATCAGGAAGTCTTCGAGCCAGCCGGCCTTTGCATGTCTTACCACCGCTTCAAGGGAAATGACTAATAACCCGTTTTTCATCTCCAGTTTTTTCTCTTCATATCGTATGCCCTCCTGTTTCAGGGCCAGGAGTATATCGTTCTTATGATGACTGTTTTTATCTTCGATACTGATAACAAGTGTGCGGCTTTGCCGTTTGGG
>CAZGSG010000308.1:0-7171 GCA_964528095.1 uncultured Terrimonas sp. | reverse complement strand
TGGACGGCGCGGACCAAACAGGTGCCCGAGAGCAACGACTAGAATGGCTAGCACGATCGCAAAAACGAAGATAACAATGAGTGGAAGGTATGCGTTCAGCAAGGGGAAATTCCCTCCAAAACCATCTTATTTCTCTGGCTAGATAGGTTTGATTTTATCACAGACAGGAATTTGGTGGCAATTTTCACAAATATAGTTAAGAATTTATGGCGCTTTAATCCGGTAGATTCCAATCCCTTCCTGGCGGTAGAGCGCCTCGGCATAGTCACCAGCGATCAGGATTTTTTTATTATTGCCGCCCAGTGTTTTCCATCCGGGTGCCGTTGTGCCGGCAGGCTGTATCTCTTCTTTTGTGTTCTCTTTTGAAGAAGCCTGCTGTATTTCTTCGCCTGCAGACAGCGCAGGAGCAGCCACCAATTCCTCGCCGGTGATAACCAGGCTTGAAGAAAAGAGTTCCGCCAGTACCTGAGCCGATAGTTGAATATTATTCATTTCAATATTTGATGCGCACAACGCGAATGGGTGTTAGTTTTTTTTGTTTCTTTGCGTGGTCAAAAATAAATCAATTATGACTGAGGCTATCGATATTTCAATAACAAAGGCGGAAAGAAGCAAATTGCAGGACATCAACCTGGAAAACATCCCCTTTGGCAAGTATTTTACCGATCATATGCTGGAAGCGGACTATGAGAATGGCGAATGGAAAAACGTAGAGATAAAGCCTTACCAGCCCTTATTGCTGGAGCCCTCTTTAGCGGCCCTGCATTACGGGCAGGCTATTTTCGAAGGCATAAAGGCCTATCGAAGTGAAACCGGTGAAGCGGCAATATTCAGACCTGCTGATAATTTCAGGCGTTTTAACCGTTCTGCGGAACGGATGAACATGCCTGTGGTGCCTGAGGAGATCTTCCTGGAAGGCATGCGCCAGCTGATAGCGATCGACAAGAACTGGATCCCAGCTAAAAAAGATCATTCATTGTACATCCGGCCTGTGATGTTCTCCACAGACGAAGTACTGGGAGTAAGGCCTTCAGAGACGTATAAGTTCCTGATCATTTTAAGTCCTACGGGACCTTATTTCGTGACCCCGATGCGGATAGCCGTGGAAGAGCAGTATACCCGTGCGGTGACAGGTGGTGTAGGGTTTTCAAAAAACGCAGGCAACTATGGAGGCAGTATGCTGGCCGCCACGATAGCGAAAAAAAGCGGATTTGACCAGGTGTTGTGGACAGACGCGGCTGAGCATAAATGGCTGCAGGAAGTGGGCATGATGAATGTGTTTTTTATCATTGATAATGTGGCGGTAACGCCTTCACTGGAAGAAGGAACGATCCTGGAAGGGGTGACCAGGGACAGCGTGATGAAAATATTGGAAGAAATGGGTATCCGGGTGGAGGAAAGGAAGATCAGTATTGACGAAGTGATGGAGGCTTACAAGCAGGGAAAGGTGAAAGAGATCTTTGGTACGGGTACGGCGGCGGTGATAGCCCCGATCCGGGAACTGAACTATAAAGGCTTTGCCATGGAGTTCAATACGGACAATTATAAGATCTCCACGGCGGTCAAATCCTGGTTAAATGATATCCGGGAAGGAAAAAAAGAAGATAAGTATGAGTGGATGTGGAAGGTCTAAAAGATTAACGTACAGTTATTTAAAAAAATAAAACGGGAGAAGGCGAGTCTGGGTGTGGGTAAATAAGCATAAATGGGGATTTATATCCTGATAATATTATGCGTGTTTTTTGGTATTTCCCTTTGCGCCCTTTACCTTTGCCGTCCCAAAAATAAAGGTTCATAATGCCTACTATTCAACAGTTAGTAAGAAAAGGAAGAGAAATAATCAGGGCCAAGAGTAAATCCCGGGCTTTAGATCAGTGTCCTCAGCGCCGTGGAGTTTGTACCCGTGTGTACACGACTACCCCTAAAAAGCCAAACTCCGCACTGCGTAAGGTGGCTAAAGTTCGTTTGACCAATAAAATAGAGGTGATTGCCTATATTCCGGGTGAAGGACACAATCTCCAGGAGCACTCCATCGTGTTGATCCGTGGTGGTCGTGTGAAGGATTTACCAGGTGTTCGTTATCACATCGTGCGTGGTTCATTGGATACAGCTGGTGTAAAAGATCGTAAACAGAGCCGTTCTAAATACGGTACGAAGAAAGAAAAGGCCAAAAAATAATTGCAGGCACTATCCAGTGTGATAATAATAAATAACTGATTTAACAAAGACAGATATGCGGAAAGCACAAGCAAAGAAACTCCCTTTAGCACCAGACCCAAAATTCAATGACAAACTGGTAACCCGTTTTGTCAATAACCTTATGTGGGAAGGAAAGAAAAGCGGAGCTTTTAATATTTTCTACGATGCATTGGACAAGGTTGCCAAACAAACCAACGAAGATGGATATGAGGTTTGGAAAAGAGCTTTGGCAAATGTAACACCTGGTGTAGAAGTACGTAGCCGCCGTATTGGTGGTGCTACTTTCCAGATCCCGGCTGAAGTACGCCAGGACAGGAAAGTATCTTTGAGCATCAAATGGCTTATCCGCTACAGCCGTGACCGGAATGGTCGCAGCATGGCTGATAAATTAGCTGGCGAGATTGTTGCAGCAAGTAAAGGTGAAGGCGCAGCTTTCAAGAAAAAAGAAGACACACACCGTATGGCTGAAGCCAATAAGGCTTTTGCTCACTTCAGGGTGTAAAAGATACAAGAGCACACAAATCCTCAAAGCCATCCCGATTACTGAAAAGTTCGGGGTGGTTTTTTGTTTTATAGGGTTTGATGAGGTCTTTTTTGGTTTTTAACACGGAAGCACGGAGAAAAAGCAGAATCAGTCAATTTTATCAAAGTCCATTATTCTCCCGACCGGAACTTATAAGACCTCCCGAATAAAGGAAACACGGAATAGGCAGGGTCTGCCAATTCCGTGTTTCCTTTATTCGGGTAGCCATATACCCTACTGTGCAGACCAAACATATTACCCGCAAAGAAAGAATGATCTCATTCTTCTCCTTGATTCCGTGTTAAAAAACAAAGTAAGGGGTGCTGCAGGAATAGCTGGTGTGTTACCCTTTCTTAAAGATCAGTAGCAATAATACAATCAGTGAGAGAATGGTGCCTACAGGTAGGTACCAAAGTGTAAGCACGGATATAATAAGACCGGCTGTATAGGCCCAGGACTGACCGGTAAGGTAGGCCGCGAGGAATATCAGCCAGGCAATACCAAAAGAAATGAAAAGAGGGCCGAGCTGGAATACATTGATGCCTGCTTTTTCGAAAAGACCTGCCCAGGGCCCGGGTTTTTCAGGGCCGATGTATTTTCCTTTGATCATGACATAGATTCCGTCGATCAGCATATAAAGACCGTTGAGCAGGCTTGAAATGGTGATAATGATTTTCATAATCTAATTCTTTCTGTTGCAGGCTTTGTTGCCTTGGTTGAAGTGATTAAATTAGCAATAAATAGTCAGGTGTTGAAGGGAAAGCTGCTTTTTCTGGGATTGATATTGTTTATTTCCGTCGCGGCTTTCGCGCAAAACACGATCGGCATTCCTAAAATAGTCAATTACCTGAAGGAAGATTATAATGCCGGTAGCCAGAACTGGAACATTGTGCAGGACCGTGCAGGCATCATTTATTTTGCCAATAACAGCGGGATGCTAAGTTTTGATGGCACATTCTGGAGAACCTACCAACTTCCCAATAAAACAATTGTACGCTCGCTGACCATAGGAGAAGATGGAAAGATCTATGTGGGCGGGCAGCAGGAGATCGGTTATTTTTCCCCGGCAGAGAATGGAGAGCTTGCGTATACTTCTTTAAATACTTTTTTGCCGCCCGGTGATAATGGTTTCGCGGATGTCTGGAATATCTGCATTTTCCAAAAACACATTTTTTTCCGTTCCAACAGGAAGATACTGGAGTATGATCAGCAGAAGCAAATGATCGTGCATAACAGTACCAACTGGAGTTTTATGGGAATGACGGCCAATGAACTGTTCGCCTATGAATTTGAGAAAGGGCTGGTGGCTTATAAAAACGGGAAATGGGAGCCCCGGATAAAGGTGGGAAAACTTCCACAGGACATACAATTCAGGGGGGCTATCAATATTGGTAAGGACAGTGTTTTCCTGCCCTCACTTTTTCATGGTATCTATATCCTGCATGGTGATACCATCGCAAAATTTGAACCGCCGGGTATAGCAATGGTGGCCACAAAAAATATATTCGGTGCCTGCCTTGTTGCAGCAGACAGGATAGCGCTTGCCACGAATCTCGCGGGTTGTATCATCATCAACAAAAAAGGAGAGATCATACAACGCTTTACCAAAAAAGAAGGCATACAAAACAATAACGTGCAGAGCGTAATGCTGGACAAGGATAAAAATCTCTGGCTGGGGCTTGACAATGGGATAGACCTTATCACCTATAGTAACGCCATAAAGAATATTTTTCCCGACCAGGAAGAAAGAAGTTCCGGATATACATCCATGGTATATAAAAACAAATTATACCTCGGTATTTCCACTGGCGTTTACAAAATGGATATCGGTGCATTGACCGGTGATCTGAGTTATAGCAATACCTCATTCGATTTCGTGGAAAACACCAAGGGCCAGGTCTGGAGTTTATCTGTTGTAAATGATAAACTCATAGCAGGGCATAACAAGGGAGCTTTTCTTATCGAGAATGGTATTGCCTCCTCCATCGATGATAAGACCGGTTTCTGGGGTTTTCAACCTTTATACGACACAACAACTTCACCGGTAGTTATAGCAGGTACGTATAACGGGATCAATTTTTATGATTATAAAAACGGGAAATTCTTTAACCCAAATATTCACGCGCAGTTCGAATCTGCCCGCTTCGTAGTGAGAGATAAAGATATTATCTGGGTAGCGCATCCTTATAAGGGTTTGTATAAAGTCACTTTCAAGGACAGCCATCATCCTGTAGCTACCGTGTATGATGATAAAAAAAATATATTATCCAGTAATCATAATAAGATATTCAGGGTGCTTGGGCGCATTGTGCTGACAACAGATAAAGGCATATTCGAGTACGATCCGCAGAGCCAGGATTTTATTCACTCTTCTTTTTTTGAAAAAATATTCAATGGCATTCCCATCAGTTATATAAAAAGCGATAGTTATGGTAATATCTGGTTTTGCAGGGATAAAAAGCTGGGTATAGTGGACCGGTCGACAGGTACTCCAAGAATATTGCAGATAACAGAACTGGACGGGAAGATAATGGGCGGTGGGTTTGAGAACATCAATATCGTAGACAGCAACAATGTATTTGTAGCAGCAGAGAAAGGGTTTTTTCATATCAACTATGTGCAATACAAAAAAAGTAAACACCCGCTGCATGTACTTGTCAGGAATGTACAATCATCCACTTCAGCCGAAGGACTGATCTATGGGGGCTATAGCATAAAAAAGGATGGCTTGGAAACACCTTCATTGAGTTTTAAAAGGAACTCGCTGCATTTCGAATTTTCTTCTATCCTCTATGGGCAGAAACAAAACACGGAGTATAGTTATTACCTGGATGGTTTTGATAAGGGTTGGTCGGAATGGACAAAAAAAACGGAGAAGGACTATACCAACCTGCCGGCAGGCAGGTATGAATTCCAGGTAAAATGCAGGAATAACACGGACAACGAGTCACCCGTCACCACTTATTCATTTACGATCCTGCCACCCTGGTATCAAAGCTGGTGGGCCTATACCTTATACCTGTTGATTTTTGCCAGCCTTCTTTATCTTTTTTATAAAAGACAACAACGGAAGTACAAACACCTGCAAAAAATAAAATTACAGGAGCAACAGCGTAAGTACGATGAGGAACAAAAACAATTACAATACCTGCATCAACTGGAGATTGAAAAGAATGAAAAGGAGATCATGCACCTGAAGAACGAAAATCTGCAGGCGGAGATAGAGCAGGGAAAGTTGGAAGAAGAACGGAAACGGTTGCAATACCTGCACCAGATAGAAGTAGAAAAGAATGAAAAAGAGATCATTCATCTCCGCAATGAAAAACTACAATCAGAAGTATTGCATAAAAATTCAGAGCTGGCATCTTCTGCAATGAACCTGGTGCGGAAAATGGAAATACTTTCTAAACTAAAAGAAGATCTTATCTCTTACAAAGATGCTTCCGAAGTGGATAAAGCCTCCAAGGAATTTCAGAAGATCATTCGTGTAATAGACAAAGAACTGGATCATACGCAGGAGTGGGAACAGTTTGCCAAACACTTTGATAGTGTGCATACCAATTATTTAAAGAAGTTAAAGGAATACTGCCCTGATCTTACAGCCACAGAATTGAAACTGGCCGCTTACCTGCGACTGAGTTTGTCAAGCAAAGAAATAGCCCAGTTGATGAATATTTCCATACGCGGGGTGGAGACGAGCCGATACAGGCTTCGTAAAAAACTAGGGCTCAACAATGAGGTTAATTTATTTGATTTCCTGATCTCCATCACTCATTGAGAAGTGATTATCAATACAAAAACATAAAATTTATTATGCGCGTATAAAATCCGGCCAAATATGGCTACATTCAAATAGCAATAGAGGCAGCATCAGTGATGTTTGCCTGGCGCCATCGCCACCCTCTCTATTAATACCCGCTTTTAAGCAGTAGCAGCGATAAATAAAACCGGTATACATGAATAAATTACGTTTTTCCAAAGATGAAGGTTCCCAGTTTTACAAAGAACTGAATGAACGGATCGATCAGTATTTTTCAGACAACAATATTGAAAGAACGGGGAATCGCCGCATGGTATACAAGATCATTCTTTATTTCAGCCTGGATATCCTGTTTTATGCATTGATGATCACCAGCACGTCCTTATTTGCGTTTTATACGTTTTACCTGCTGATGGGACTTGCTGTTTTGTTGACCGCGTTTAATATTTCACATGATGCGGCGCATGGGGTAGCTGTTAAAAGCAAGTCATGGAACAAACTACTTTTTTCTCTTAGTTTTAACCTGCAGGGCAATAACGCGTATGTATGGGGTAAGAACCATAATGAATCGCACCATCTCTATACAAATGTGGAAGGGAGTGATATTGATGTATTGAATAATCCCTTATTCCGGATGACGGATAGCCAGCCACTGAAATGGTATAATATGTACCAGTTTCTTTACGCGC
>CAZGSG010000307.1:0-7188 GCA_964528095.1 uncultured Terrimonas sp. | reverse complement strand
TAAGCCGATTCTGATGTGCCTGCTACTGCAAGCTTTCTGTTTTGTCCTGTTGCTTCTTTTGCTGGTACCGGAAAATCTTTCCCAAATTGCTTTCTCAGGGTTTTACAAGCCTCATGTGGGTCTGTTTCATTCTCAGCTTCTACCAGTGCATCTCTCAACTCTTCAAGTTTTGTTTTGAAATTTTTGCACTGTTGGTCTGTCATTTTTTCAAACAAATCATTCGCCGGTGGCACAGGCAAATGCACTTTTATTCTACCATCCCAGCTAAACTGGTTCAGTATATAATTGACAAAATCTTTTGTAGCCTTTAGGTCATTGATATCATTGGTCCATGTAAATGGGTTTTTGATAGAAGGCTTAAAGCCATTGTACGCAAGGGCAGTTAATGCAATTCCTGTTGGTTTACCATTTACGCTATCGAACTGGTAATCCTTCCAGCGTTTCATATCCCTGATTTCTCTTTTAAACTGGTCGCATTCGTCATCATCAGTGAACTTATTATTTACCAGGTCTTTCAGTTTTTTGGGTTCAGAGTGTTCCCATTTTTTATTTTCGGCAGTTGAAGTTGGAGTGCCTTTCGCCAGGTAAGTTTTACCGTCGTTGTTGCTATCAGCGTAACATGCAAAATCAACATGAAATTTTGGTAATCCTTCCTCAACATACTGCACCCGGATACAGGCCTTCTTCCATTCAACCTTCCTGAACTCAATATTTAGTGCCTCAAAGACCCACTTCTTAACTTCTACAGGTGTGTAGTCGTCCTTGTTTATTTCAAACAACAATCCACAGTCAATATCATAATCGTCTTCATCATAAATCGGCTTATTGCCCGTACCCATTGCATAACTGCCTTGGTTAAAGGTGGTAAAACGAATAAGCTTGATACCCTTTTCTTCACACATCTTTTTAATAGCTGTTCTTATTTCTTCAATCAGCATATCTCTTTTTTTAATGACCTCTTTATTGTCATTAACGTCTAAACGTATTGCATTATGGAACTTAATAAATTGTTCCTGTACTACTTTTCCCATTGTATTAAAATTTAATCGTTAGTAAATAAGTTAAATAAACCAATTGCAATTGCTACACCTGCAGCCACTTTTAAACCTTCAAACAATCCATCAACCTGGTCGCTTTTAATGAGGTTGTATTGTATTTCATTAGCGAAATGCTGACAGTTGTAATCTATCAAATGATACGGCTGTCCCAGTTTGTCTAATGCTTTTTGTACTGCCAGTTTTCTTTCATAATTGCTACCATTGAATCTTTCAATCCTTGTAACTTCAATTACATCCTTAAAGAAATCAGCAGCTGTAACCAACCTTACACCTAAGCCAATTTTATTCTCTGCAATCAAATCCACACCAAGGTGGTTTTGCCCCAGGTAAACAGCATGATGTTGAACAATGCGTAGTCCACTCTTAGGAATCACAATTCTGTCTGCCGGCAATAAGCCGAGTTGTTTAATTTTCTGGGTCATAAGATTAATGTTTAGTGTCTTTAATTGATACCGGATCATTCCCGTAAGAGTCTTTATCTCTTATCTTGCCATTAATACCATGAATTACTACTTCCGATTTGTTGTTTTTTGCAATCGGAATAGCGGCTTTGATAGCCTGCGTTTGTGTGTCAGTAACTACTGTTGCTTTCCCGTTACCGGCACCTTTAACCTGCCATCCTCCACCGGAATGTTTGGTTACATGTTGATTCTTTCCCATTTTTTTAAGTTTAATTGGGTCAATAAAATGCCTGTCCACAATATTATGCGGAGTAGTGAACAGTAATAGCCGGAGAATGTAATAGAAGGAAAAAGTAGCTGGCAGGAATTTTGTATTATTCTGCTTGCGAAGATTGCAATAAGCAGGTATTGTTTATTAAAAAGCAACACCTACCTTTGCAGTCTGAAATAAAAAAATGGAAACGAGACATTCTCAAAACTCATTTCCCGAAAGCCCTGGGGTCAAAGACCAGGGCTTTCACCTTCTTAAAAAGAACTTTTTAGCATATCAATAACTTTGCCTTTCTCAAAATCCTTGTCATTTCATGTCAAAATTACTGCTTTTTATGATTAGTAATATTTTTAGTATTTAAAAACTAAATAATTAGGCAATTTATATACCTTTTTTTGTCATGCCAGTCATATTTCTGCCAACTCTGTAGCCTGTTATCATTTTCACCTTATATCTATGCCACTTTTATTAAGTTATACAACTGAATCATTCGGTCATCTTTTATCATTCGTATAAAGAAATCATCAAATTGAAGATAGCTTACGCCATTTTTCTCAGCCTCGGTTATCAGCAGCTGGTCTTCCGGCGACAATAATAGAATTGCACCTGAGTTAATATGAGTCATGTAAATGCTACTTAGGTCACTAATAGATAAATATTTCCTTCTGCCTTCAATCCAGGTATCCAAACCTTCTTTTTCAACATTTACAATAGTTACTTCATTTAATCCACCTATTACCTGTCTTATTTTCAGGCTATAATCATTTAATCTTATACCCGATACTGTTAGGCTACAGCGTTCTGCCAGATAACTGAGTATCCTGTGCTTGCTGAGCCGCTCTAATAGTTCAATATCGTTTACCACGTACATTATGCCCTTACATTAAAATTTAATTCATCTAATTCCTTTCTCATTACATCAATTTTTTTGCCCGCCAGTTCTGCAGCCTTTGATATTGAAAGTCTTTTTTCAGCAACTCCACGAACAAGGGTTGTATTAAATCGTTGCGCTTTTTCACAGCTTCTGTATTGGCCAAATTCGATTACATTACCATCACTACTGTTCCATTCGTTATAAGATTGCCACCATGCCCTTGAAGTGTTATTATCAATAAAACCAGAAGTGCTGGCTCTCATAATGATAGCCTGTATCGATATCCCATATAGTTCTTTGATACGCTTTAATTCAGCAAGCGTTATAACGGTTCTGTTCTTACCAAGTTCAGTATATAAAACATCATCAACAAGTAAAACAGCACCGGCAAACATATCGCAATAACGTTCCAGTTTTGTTTCTGAAATATCATCCGGGAATTCTAAAACAATATGCCCTAATTCATGCAGGGCAGTAAATCTTTTTCTTTCAATTGAATTGAAGTATTCGTTTAAAACAATTATGGGAATTTCCTCGTTAACCATGCCGCTTAAACCTGTAAAGTCTTCAAGCCGGTTAACCTCCACAACAAAAACTCCTTTAGTCTCTAATGTTTCAACAACATCTGTTATTGGTGCGTTTCCAATCTTCCATTTTTTGCGGATTAGTTTCGCAGCCTTTTCTATGTCTTTGTCTGTAACAATCTCTAAGCCTTCCAGTGGATTTTCAAACACCAAATCCTCATCCATTATAGCAGATAACTCCATGAACCTTGATAGGTATTTGCAAACATCTTCCTTGATTTCGTTTTCAAGTTGTTGATTATTTATTTTATGCTTCTCCCTGAATTGAATGTTTTGCAAGCTTAGGTTATAGCTTACAGGATTTTCATAAAAGAAAGAATAGGATACGTTCAGGGCGTCAGCAATTTTTAAAAGGGTTTCGCTGCTGGGATTCACTACACCGTTTTCAAATTTGTGTATGGATTGTTTTGCCACACCCACCTGATCGGCAAGCTCCTGTAGAGATAGCTTATTTCTCTCCCGGAGTTCTTTAAGTTTTATTGCAAATGTATTTTCCATAACTAATATTTATACTGCAAATATACGAAAAGTAACCTAAATTATAAAATCTATTATACTTAGGTGACGAAACTAAATAACGTAAATAATTATTTACAAAATAGCATATATTTGTAAAATATATTTGTCATTATGAAAATAAGAAAGGCACCTTTATTACCTTCAGTTAAACGGGTTCTACAGGAATTGGGCGAAAATATCAAGTTGGCGAGGCTTCGACGGAAGCTAAGTGCAGAACAGGTTTCCGAACGAGCCGATATAAGCCGTCCTACTCTGTTGGCTATTGAAAAAGGCTCTCCTGGAGTAGCCTTGAGTTCCTATGCCCAGGTTCTCTTCGTCTTAGGTCTTGAAAAAGATCTGCTCAAGGTTGCGGAGGATGACAAACTGGGAAGAAAGCTTCAGGATGCAGATATGGTAGTAAAAGAAAGAGCGCCTAAGAAATCAAAATAGAATCTAGCTATGGCAAAAACTGACAAAAAGGAAATAATAGTCTATGCTCATTGGCAGGGTCTGACAGACCCGGCACAGATGGGTACGCTGGCTGTTACCCAGGGAAAGGGCAAAGAAGTATTCTCGTTTGAATATGCTACCGATTGGTTGAAATCAGGTTTCACTCAAATGCTTGACCCGGATCTGCAATTATACACGGGCGCTTATTATCCGCGGGATGAAAAAGTAAATTTTGGAGTTTTTATGGATTCCTGTCCCGATAGATGGGGCCGGGTTTTAATGCAACGAAGAGAAGCCGCGATGGCGAGAATGGAAGAAAGAGCTGCCAGGGAATTATTGGAGTCGGATTATTTGCTTGGCGTCTTTGATGGCCATAGAATGGGAGCCTTACGATTTAAAACAGATGAAGAAGGTCCTTTCCTGAATGACAATAAGAGAATGGCCTCCCCACCATGGACTTCCCTGAGAGAACTGGAAGAAGCGAGTCTGAAATTTGAAGAAGATAATATCAAAGATCCTGAATACCTCAAATGGGTCAATATGCTAATTGCGCCAGGCTCTTCATTAGGCGGCGCAAGACCAAAAGCTAGTGTTATAGACCCGGAAGGAGGCTTGTGGATCGCAAAATTCCCAAGCAGAATGGATGATAAGGATATCGGTGCCTGGGAAATGGTGATAAATGAACTGGCACAAACAGCGGGGCTGAATATTGCAAAGGGAATGGTTCAGCGATTTAATAACCGGTATCATACCTATCTCACAAAACGATTCGACAGGACTAAAAAAGATGAACGAATTCATTTTGCCTCCGCCATGACCTTATTGGGATATACCGATGGAGAAAAATCTGCTGGAGCAAGTTACCTGGAACTTGTTGAATTCATAACCCGAAATGGAGTTGCAGTGGACCGGGATCTCGAAGAATTATGGAGAAGGATTGTATTCAGTATTTGTGTAAAGAATACAGACGATCATTTAAGAAACCATGGATTTCTTCTGACAGATGGAGGATGGCTTTTATCTCCCGCCTATGATGTCAATCCGAATGAATACGGGAAAGGATTGCATCTGAATATTTCGGATAAGGATAATTCACTTAGTCTTGATTTAGCTTTGGAAGTGGCGGAATATTTTCGCCTTGATAATTATAAAGCAAATCAAATAATAAATCAAGTAAGGAATACCGTCGGTAGCTGGAAAGAAATTGCTATGAAATATAAAATACCGAGTGCAGAACAGGATAGGATGGCTCAGGCATTTTTAGTATGATGGCAATTCGATTAAGTATGAGTTTAGGGCATTCAGTTTTGTTTTGCTTAAATTGGCAGAGAAAAAACAAACTGGATCCTGTGCGCTTGCAACCATCGCAAATTTTTACCAATGCCAACCCCCAAGCCAAAATGGCCCGTCGTCTATCGTGCATTAGCAATACTCTTGTATGACTTTTACAGGCGTTACCAGAATGATCCGGGCGAGCATTTATTCAAACTTTGTTATTCAAATAAGCTGTTTCTCAATTACAACAAGTGGATTCTAAGGATCAGAAAAG
Source organism: uncultured Terrimonas sp. (assembly GCA_964528095.1). Taxonomy (GTDB): domain Bacteria; phylum Bacteroidota; class Bacteroidia; order Chitinophagales; family Chitinophagaceae; genus CAZGSG01. Next base: position 1,503 of record CAZGSG010000307.1, on the reverse strand, counting down.
AGTTCGGTTCCAAGTCCATCGATCCGATCCATATCTTTTCTAGCCTTAATGAAAGTGGCATACCAGACGAACTAAGAGTGTCACGTATCAATGTGCTTATAAAACTGCTGGGGTCTAAAAAACAATACAGTGACATTAATTTCATCGGCTGCCCGACCCCTTTTGCAATCCGAATTATGTCAGCGAGAAAAGAGAAAGAGCAATATGATATCTGGGTTTTTTTTGGAAATATAATGCGTAACAACCAAAAAGCACTAAATTCCGTTTCCTTTAAAAAAGCACGTAAATGGTACGGTATTGATATCTCTTCTCTCACGATATTCCTGTTCTGGGTAGACTCAAAGAATTTTCTTTCGCTCGATAAAAATACTACGAAATTACTCATGGAAGCAGGGATCATACCTCAGCGCCCTAATGTTTATTCTGAATACAAAAATCTGCTCGTTGAAAGCAATTCAAAACTTTACATGCGGGTAACAGAAGAAGCTGTTAGACACAGGCGCAACAGGATTCAAACAGGTGACCTTTATATCAGCTTACAAAGAGCCTTTAGGAAAAGAGTAAAAAGAGCACCAGGGGAAATTGATTTCAAGCTTATTGCAATAAGACCGCTTAAAGGAATTGACTCCAATTTTCGAAAAATTCTTAAGGCTGATACTTACTATAGCTTTTATGAAGCATATGATTTCTCCCGAAAAAGCCAGATTGAATTTCATCCCGAAAAGAATATTAGCATCTATCACACAAATGAACTGGATATTAATGTGCAAGCGATAGTTGGAAAAAACGGTTCTGGCAAAAGTACTGTAATCGAGCTTTTATATCTGGCGATCAATGCGATTGCCAAATCAACCATCACCGACACAGATGAATTGGAGGATAATCCTAGGCTTCATGTTGAGATTTTTTTCAAGACGATAACGCTCTGGAAAATTGAAATTCACGGTTCGGACGTAAGTTTTTTCCGGTATTCGAACGAAGGCAATTTTTATAGATATCCCCGGAAAATCAGCTCCTCAAGCTTCGATTTTGCCCATTTCTTTTACAATATCTGTATCAATTATTCCCATTATTCACTCAATTCAAAGGAACTGGGTACCTGGATCGACCCACTAATCCGTAAGAATGACGGGTACCAGACCCCCGTTTCCATCAACCCAATGCGAATCGAGGGAAACTTCGATATCAATAAAGAAACACAATTGGTAAAATCGCGGTTGATTGCCAATCTTCTAGAGTTTTCCTTATCCACAAACGGCAATCCTCTGCGAAAAATCACGGATAAAGGGCGATCCGCTAAAAAACTAAAATTGAGCCGCGATGGCGAAAAGGAGAAGAGGATAAATGAGTTCCTTGAAAGGTATTCAGAAAATGAATTTGAAGAAATCAAAGAAGCCTTCTATAAAGCCTTTGAATTAAACGGAATAGTCAAACGGCGAAGGTTTGTTGATTTAGCCGAGCGGTATATAGTATCCAAACTGACAAGAATTGCTTCGACCTATG
>CAZGSG010000306.1:0-7206 GCA_964528095.1 uncultured Terrimonas sp. | reverse complement strand
CTTACGTATTCCAAAATATCACCGGGCTGGCAGTCTAAGGCTTTGCAAATTGCATCTAAGGTGCTAAAGCGGATAGCCCTTGCCTTCCCTGTCTTTAAGATAGAAAGATTAGATAATGTCAAATCAACTCTTTCAGAAAGCTCATTCAGAGAAATTTTACGTTTTGCCATCATCACATCCAAGTTTACAATGATTGGCATAGCTAAACAGTTAAATCGTTTTCGTTTTGGATTTCAACTCCCTTTTTAAAAATAGTCGCAATAACATAGATGACAGCCGCCATCAAGATAAATGCCTGACTGTCTGCCCAAAACTGGTTTAGGTTGTCAATGGCATAACCATGGTGTTGTAAATTTTTGGCTGTTTGCCGGGCTATATAACTTAATATACCTATGGAAAAAGTGCAGTAAGATATTTTTGTTATTTTTTCTGAAACGAAGCTGTTGAATGGTTTTGATAAATCTATTTTGTGCATAAGCATAGCGACGATATAAAATAAGTATGCTTTCAAAAGCGCGACGACCAGGATAAAACCATACATTCCGAAGAAAGCCCATTTGCTCCGATTATACATTTCAATTAAGTCCAGCTTTTGATACAGGTTTTTGACAAATTCAGGTTTGTAAATACTAAATACAAAATTGACGATCAAGCCACCGGCTTCTATGCACAAGCCAACGAAAATGACCCACGCAACAATATGCAAGCCTATAAAGACGAAGTTGTTTCTTTTAGACATAATTCTTAAAAGTTTAAATCATGTCGCAAAAGTAATAAAAAATTATTGATAAACAATAAAAATATAGTTTAATTCAAGAAATATCCTGCTGGCTACAATCCCAATAATTTGGATTTAGTTGAAAAAGCGCTGAGGCGGATGAACAACGCAAATACAACTTAGGGTATTTTTATATTATCAATTGCACTGATAATTTTTGGCGGATTTTGAAGGAATTACAAGTTACCCGCTGGCTTTTTGATATCTACATCTTCAAGGTATTGTTAGGAGTGGTTTGAGCCGGTTCGAATCCAACAGTTAACATTGTTAGCGGCCCGTTGTTTTTTCTGATGTCGGTTCATAATAAAGAATGACCGCGCCACCGCCAAACGTTTTGGTCTTTATGAGTTTAAGCGTAATTTTTTCGCTGATGTTTTTAAATAACGGCAAACCACTTCCCGCGATAACAGGGTGAACACAAAGTTGATATTCGTCTATTAAATTAAGTTTCGTCAAAGCTACAATCAAGCTCGGGCTGCACACAAAAATAGCTGCACCTGATTGTTGTTTGAGTTCCAAGACTTCTTTCTCAAGCTCCTGACTTGCTAATTTCGCACTTTTCCAATCTAAGTTTTTCAGTGTACGGGAAAAAACAATCTTCGGGGTATTGTCTATTGCGACTGCAAAGTCGTCCATTGCTTTATCGCCTGTGGGATTTTCCAGCACGGTTCGCCAAAATTCCATAAGCTGGTAGGTTATCCTGCCATATAAAGCGGTATCAGCGCTTCTCAACAGGTCAGCGTAATGTTGATGTACTTCTTCGTCAGGGACGCCTGAGGTATGGTCACAAAACCCGTCAAGCGTCATATTGATTGCTGCAATTACTTTTTTCATATTTTCTTTTTGTCAGTCTGTTTCGCGGGTCGTACTATAATAACTGCTAACTCCTGTATTTACGAAATCTCACCCAAACCTGTGTAAATACAGCCATGTAGCACCGATTTGCGAAAGTTGCTTTAGCTCATCGAATTTAATCATTTAATCGTTGAATTGACTGATTTTTACTCTTTTTAGGCGAGGGTCATGTTGATCGCGGTTTCGAGAATTAATGACTTTTATAATGCTTCAAATTGACAGAAAGAATCTGATTTTTTTTTAAATTCTCAATAAAACGGTTCGACTTTGTCCAGTTATTCAAAGGGGATTTTTAATTATAGCTGGATAGTAGCGTGTGTATTAAAGATCATAGAACTTTATTTATCGTTTTTTATAATAAGCAGTGTTGCCTATATATATTGTCTCATCGTAAGTGGCCGGATTTCTGGTAGGAGGTGCTGAAAACAACCTGTAAACCACCCTGCCGTCATTGTATTTGCATGTTATCGTAAAATTCTCAATGCTATATGTTCCTTTTCCGCCCGGGCAATTGTTTGTGTTTGGATCTCCGCCTTTGTAAAAAATGCCCTTGTCGTCAAATGTTCCGTCCTTTTTAAAATAGATTACAAATTGGCATCCAGGCCCATTGAGATAATCTAGCTTGGGGTCTTTGCCCCAATCGGGTGATACATGTGTGTATGCCCCTTCTATCCGCAAACCATCTACCGGTAAGCATTTGTAAAAACCATAACTAGATCCATCCTTTTCCATGAGCACTGCCGATTTTTTTGTAACCGCTATGTCATCATAGTTACTTTTGAACCTTCCTTTTATACCCTGCATCGTAAACTTGCCCCAGGATTGAGGCTGTTGCGACTGGTCGAAATTTTTTAAGCCTTCATAAGGCACATTCGGGTTATAATCTCCATTGGGATAAATAACAATAAAGTCAGTAATGGTTTTAACATGCCTATCCATAATACCATCGATAGTAGCGATAAGCCTCCTGTTAACCCACAACTCGGGTTTGATTTTTGATTTGTTAGCGGATGGTACTGCGGCGGTGGCGGGAGTATTGTTATTTGTGGCGGCTATTTTTTTGAATGACACTGATGCTAAAAAATTATTTACCTCTGTTTGGTACGTATCTGTATTGCTGATTATGAGGATATTTACAAGCTTAGAATTTCCTGTAGTGGCTATTAATGTTGCTACACCTTTAATGTTTTCTTTTTCAAATGCTGACTGACCACTTTCAGCTTGCCAGCCATTCTCTGTCGCAGAAGGGAGTATTTCTAATTTGTCAACGGGCAATTGCTGTTTTACCAGGGCATCCCATGCCATACTGAAGTTTTGTTTAGCATCAGCAGAAGCATCGATGGATTTGTACAGGGTAATTATGCAAAAACCTTTGCCTGCCACTTCTTTGGTATAAGTAACAGTTTCTGCTTTGCTACTTTTTTGCCAGCCTTTGGGGGCGGTGTATATTGTTTGGTCAAAGGTTTCTTTCTTTTGTGCATATGCACTTAAAATAAATGAAAAAACCAGTATTGATAAGATTATTTTTTTCATGCCCGATCAATTTGCTGACACTTTCATTTGCCAAGCATATTTTTCAATGATGTAAAATCAACGGCTTTTTTTATAGCGTCCATATTTTCCTTAAAAACATTGTCGCCGGCCGATATTTTATATACAACACTGAAAAACTGCGGGGACGATTTTGGGCGATTTTTTTTGTAATATGCCAGGTTGGGCTTCACGGCAATAAAAGAGCCACGGCTTCCTTCTTCTACAAATTTTTCAAATCGTTCTTCCTCATTCCACATACAAATAGCAGGCTCATTCAATTCGGCTTCCGGTTTTTTTAAATACTCATTAATGTTTTTGATAAACTTATTGGTATAATCTTTTTCGCCAGGGTTGTCATTTAACGATTTTTCCAACCTTTTCTTTTGTATTAATAAGTATTCCTTACGGCTTACATAATAGAAAGGTAGCGTGTCATTGTATGTTATCAGCCAGCGATATTCTTTTATTTCACTGGTGGTACCATCATCACCCACTATTTCTTCTCCCATAAACCATGCTCCATCTTTTTTTTGCGGCCTTTGCTTCAGTTTCAGGTACCCCCTTAAATCGTCTGCGGGTATGTTGGCCGCATACAAATTATTTAGAGAAAAAATTACATTAGCAGTAATATTAACTGTTGTAGGTGTAGATACATCCACATAATATTTTGATTTGTCCTTACTATTGCCATCGCATTTATACCGGAGTATATACAGGGCATAATGATAAGGGTCGGCAATCCATGCTTCACCGGCATTGGTATATTTTCCATACACGGTGCTGTAATCAACCTGGCATCCTTTAGGGCTGTAATTCGAATTCACCATTTTGTGAATGGCGGCTATAACTGATTTTTCTTTTGCCAGGTCTGATGCGGATACATTTTTTATAGAACCCTGCGGACCTGCTTTCCAGGTGCCGGGTTTTTGTGCAAGCAATTCTTTGCTGCAATCCTGAGAAAGCGCCTGCAACGAAAAAAATAATATTGCAGAAAGAACGAGGTATTTCATTGTTGATTTTTTTTGATGTAGCTACTCATTTCTGCATTGGAGATTGCTATGATAAAGTAATATCTTTTTCATGGTGACCTTTTTATTTCTTTTGCTGCCATAAAAATGCGCCTATTGTTTAAAAAAGGCTATCCCTGAAAAACAGGATATTTAACGGCTGGTTCGGTTCTATTAGGCTTATACATTAAAGCGATAAACAGGTAGATGATTTTAGCCGTATTTAGCTTTTTCAATGATTAGTTTTCTGGCGTCAACAGGCCGCTCCAGTATAAGCCATGCAGGTAATGCTAAAAAAACCGCTACTAATACTTTCATTGTATACACTTACAGATTCGGTCATAACAAATTAAGAATGAAAGCATTCTCTGCCCAGCTTTTTTATGATTTATCCCAAATACAAAAGTAAAAATCATGTTTTTTAATGATTGCCGCGCTTTGCCGGGCTATCTATTTTTACTTCCTAAAAGTACAAGAATGAAAACATTATTATTTGCATGGTTATTCGTTGCATATGCAATAGCGGGCAACGCGCAATTAAAAACTAATTCGAACACTCCAGCTCAAAAAACGGCAATTGTCAGTAAAAGCATTGTTCCTGTTAAAGCTATGGATTCTTCAATAATCAAGAAGTTAATGACAATAGATACGAAGATGCCGGTGAAAGTGTTGGAGCCTTTAAAAGGCAAAATTCCTTTTCCCAAAACTTTGACGGCAGCAAAGCAAACCACAACACCCTCTCAGCCCGCTGCTACATCTACGCCTGCTTCCGGGCAAGTCTCAACTGGGAGTGCAGCTAATACCTGCCGCTGGCCTAATCTTCCTAATCAAAATTATATGGGGGAATACGGAACTGGATTAATGACTTGCTACAATGCATATTACCTCACAGGCGTTTCAGTAAAAATATATACCGGAAACGACAATAAAGAATATCCTTCCTCTATGGAAGCTGATGTATACCTGCCATTTGGCTCTGATTATGGGAACGCTCAAAATTCATCTACGCTTTTATATACCAATACAATGTCTGGTGATAATGGCCGGAAAAGCGAATTCAAATCAAATAGCATTACCCCCATAAACCTGACCGCTGTCTATTCCATTTTTGATGGTCAAGGCTCTTTGGAATACCACCCCAATGAAATGTCCCTGGCTAAAATTGCAAACAGTGGGCTTGTTATTGTAATTTATTATACCCCCAATCTACTGACTGATGCCTGGAAAATAGAAAAAGCAGAGGTAACATTCAACGTAACCAAACCAGCAGGAGACCCACATCCTCAGTATAATAACAAAACAATCACGTTTACGAAATCCAAACTATTAACCAACGGTGTAAATGATTGTTTGGTCATGCGGGTGGATGGCTCTCTTAACCCGGGCCTTGCCTATTAAACCTCAAGAAAAGACGTATCACAGTGAAAATATTTATTCTTTCACCCGGCCTGGTAGAGAAATTATATGTCCGCAAATGCCAGGGAAGCCCTTCACAAATGCCTCCCAAAAAAGCTGAATACAAAACTTCCCGTGTTGCCACAACAACCTGTTATCGACCCGCTCGGTATTTACCAAGAACAGTTACGGGAGATATGAAGCTGGAAATAAAACTCAAAAATCATCTTTTTTAAGGATAGTATGCGCTTGTTACTCAAATTAGATTTACATCGTAAACTTTAAAAATGAAAAGAATACTCATTTTACTCCTGTTCATTGTAAGTATACTAGCAAGCAATGCACAAATAAAAAAGACCATTATTACACGCCCCAATATTTCAAAATCCCGGGTAGATTCAGTCATGATGCGACAGCAGCCAGACTTACGAAGGGATGTTGGCAAAGATTTAAAAATAGTCTTGACATCAATTGAAAAAAGTGGAAGCAATTTTGCAATCGGTTCCGCTGGCATTTATACGATAAATTTTGAAATGATTAATTCCGGAAGTGAAAATGTTAACGTAGGGGGAGTAGGGATACAAAGCTATCTTAATAATGCTGCGGGAAATTTTTCCAGCCCCGTTGGGGGATATGTTCTAAATGCGGGAGTGCCAAATTTTCCGGAAAAGGCCATTCTTCACCCAGGAGAAAAATACCAGGGAAAGTTTGTTGCGAATGGATATAATCCTGCTGACAATAATGGGAATAAATTCGTTATCAAAATTGACCACAATAATACCATTGCGGAGATAAATGAAGCCAACAATACACTTGAAATACCAGTAATCGGGAATCTTGAATCATGGAGCACCCCTCTTCCGGATTTGACTTTTCAGGTAAGCAGCATCGCGCCAGTGACCGGTAGTTCTTATTTGAACACCAGTTTGGATATATCTCTTGTAAATATCGGTGCAGGAGAAATTCCGGCGGATGTAGTTAATAAAATTATTCCAATGGTGCAGGTATATCCTGTTGGAAGTTCTGGTACAAATCTTTATAATGAGGTTTTTTTTCTTGGAACAAGAGTTGTTGGAAACCAGACTTACCCGGGTTATAATACAACCAATGCTCCGCTTAAACCCGGTGGCAAAATAAGATTGGGCGGTAGTGTTCATGTAAACGGGCTTACAAGCGGAGCAACAGTTGTCTTTCATTTTACAATTAGCATAGTGAACAATGAAGCGCTCCCGGAAATAAATACAACAAATAACACTATTGATTTTTTATACACAGTAAAATAAATTAAGTAGATGAAATGTATAAAAATATTTTTCTTATTCAACCTTATGGTAGTGATGAGTTGTACAGGTTTCGCGCAAAAACAAACTTTTGATGTGCTTTCTTTTGCTATGCCTAAAGACTGGCAGCAACAGCGAAATGAAGGCGGCATGCAGCTTTCCGTTAGCGATAATAAAACCGGGGCCTATGCTATTGCTGTTATCGCCAAAGCGAAAGCATCCGCCGCATCTGCCAACGAAAATTTTAATAACGACTGGCTTAAACTGGTAAAAGGCTCGGTACAGGTAAATGATGAACCGGCTATGGAGCAACCCACGAACGAAAACGGCTGGAACATAATTTCCGGGGGCGCAAATT
>CAZGSG010000305.1:0-7250 GCA_964528095.1 uncultured Terrimonas sp. | reverse complement strand
TCATAGAAAAAAGAAATGGTCGCGCCACCGCACTGGAATCTTTCGACTTGATGTAGCTATCGAATCTTTTATTGAAGGCAGCTATATCTGTACTCTTGTCCATTTCCACATAAGTCCTGATACCATTATTGCCCCAGCTTGTCAGCCATTGATTATTGTCGTAGTATATTTTGAATGGAGAGATCCAGTCAAACAGGAGAGACGAGTTTTCGGGAATATCTTTGAAAACCCCAGAAACCGTATACAACTCGTTATTGTCAACCTTTATCGTTTTACCTATCACATTCCGGTCATTGCCAAAAAATTTCTTAGCCATTTTTTCAGAAATGACCAGTGAGTTGAGTTGCGGGAAGATCTTGTCTTTATTACCTTCTATAAGAGGGATGGTAAAAATATTGAACATGGATGAGTCCGCGTAGAGTCCTCTTTCAAAGAGCGATTTGTCGCCAAGGCTGAATAATAATGATTGGATGCTGCTTGAACGTGCCGTGACCAAAACCCCGGGTAATTCTGCTTTCATGGCCGGGCCAAGTAAACCGGGAGTCGCATTGAATGTATATTTCTTGCCGTCGTAGGCCTGGTGCTCCATTACATTATATATCCTGTCTTTTTTCTCATTAAAATTATCGTAGCTCTTTTCATTTTCTATCCACAGAAAAATAAACCCGGCGCAGGCAATACCTACAGCAAGCCCAAAGATATTCAGGAAGCTATAGGTCTTGTTTTTCCAAAGATTTCGAAAAGCGGTTTTAAGATAATTTTTGATCATGAAATGTCTTTTTTTATTGGTGGTTTTTCTATTCCGATCTTAATGACTTTACGGGGTTACTCAATGCCGCTCTTATTGCCTGGAAACTAACCGTAAATACCGCGATCGCTACCAATACAATTCCCGTTATAATGAATAAGGATAATGAAACATTTATCCTGTACGTAAAATCCTGTAACCATTTGTTCGACGCATACCAGGCTATGGGTACTGCGATCACAAACGCGAGGGCTACCAGCTTTACGAAATTATTAGCCAGCAATAACGTAATGCCCGAGGTAGAAGCTCCCAGTACTTTACGAATGCCGATCTCTTTTGTGCGTTGCTGTACAGCATAAGCGGATAATCCAAAAAGCCCGAGACATGCCAGCAATATCGCGATACCGGAGAATACACTGAATACCCTGCCAGTACGTAATTCAGCGGCATATAATTTATTATAATCATCGTTCATAAACCGGTATTCAAAGGGACGATGGGGGGCTATTTCCTTCCATTTCGATTCGATAAAAGAAATGGTCTTCTTCAAATTCGCCCCTGATGTTTTCACGATCAGGTTGTTACCCCAGCCGCCGGGAAAAAGTACCAGGGGTTGCACGGGTGTATGCAGGGAGGCGAAATGAAAATCTTTAATGACCGCTTTTACTTCTCCGGGTCTTTGTTCGCCGAGATACATTTTTTTACCGATAGCTTCGGCCGGCGACCATCCCATTGCTTTGGCAGCCGATTCGTTGAGTATATAGTGGAAATAACTTTTCGTATAGTCCTGGTTGGATGCGTCAAGTACGTCCTGTTTATTGAGATCAGTGCCAGCGATTATCTGCATACTGTTTGCTTTTACAAATTCCTCATCCACGCCATTCGCTTTTACACTCATTCCATTATCACTGCCGGTGCTTTTACTCATAAAAAAGCCACCTACAATATTCACGGGAAGGTTATTTGCTTTGGAAATGGCAAGTATTTCAGGATTGCTTTTCAGTGTGGTTTTAAACAGGTCCAGTTTCCCGGCTATTTTTTGATCGATCCTGAGTACGATCGAATGTTCCCGCTCATACCCTAATTTTTTTGTCTGTATATAATTTAGCTGTCCCTGGAGCACGAACGTGGTGATCAATAAAAACGCGGAAATGCTGAATTGAAAAACAGTCAGTGATTTTCTTAGCAGGTTGCCTGATGCTGTATGACGGAATGATCCCTTTAATACTTTTACCGGTTGAAATTTCGAAAGGATCAGCGCCGGGTAACTTCCTGCAAGCAATGCGATAACAAAAACGATCACCAAAGCCGTGAGTAATACAGCAGGTTGTAATAACTGTGAAAAAACCAGGTGTCGGTCAGAAAGCTGGTTAAATGCAGGCAATAACAATCCTGCAAGAGCGAAACTCAGTACGAGGGCTGTAATTGTAATAAACGCGGATTCGCTGATAAACTGCCAGAATACCTGTCCCCTGAATGCGCCCGATACTTTACGAATGCCTACTTCTTTCGCCCGCTCCATAGACCTTGCCGTACTCAGGTTGATATAGGTAAAACAGGCAATAATCAATATAAGCAGGGCGATACCTACAGTAATATAAATATAGGTAATGTCGCTATTGGGCTCAAAGCCGTCGTAGGGAGAATGCAGGTGAATGCTGGTATATGGTTCCAGGTAATAATTCAGGTAAGTTCCGGACTCATCTTTCATTTCTTTTTTCATGAAAGGGCCGATCTTGCTCTGAAGCTGTTTGATCGCGTTCTTATTTTTCAGAAGCAGGTAAGTGGTATAATTGGCGTTCCAGTAAGTTTCCTCCTGGTTCGCGCCCAGGTTGGAAAAGGAAACCAGCAGATCAAATTTGATCTGCGATGTAGAAGGACAATCTTCTGCAATACCTGTTACCGTATAGTTATCCTGCGAACTACCGACCTTGATCGTTTTGCCTATCGGATTCTTTTCACCAAAATATTTTTTTGCTGTTGCGGCAGATAATACCACTGTTTTAGTATTCTCCAGTACTTTGGCCGGATCTCCCTTTAATAACCGGAAAGAAGGAAAAACAGTAAAGAATGTAGAATCCGCGTAGAGAAACCTGGTTTCGCTGTACAGGTTCTCATCCGCCTTTACAAGACCGTTGCCACCAGACATCCGCACACCATCTTCGATCTCGGGGAAATTTCTTTTAAAGGCAGGGAATACTTTGGTACTGGTAAAATTTCCTTTAATCATTTCACCTCCGTTCTGGCTGTACTCCATGATGACCCTTACTATCCGGTCACCTTTCTCCTGGAATTTGTCATAGCTTAATTCATGCTGGAGGTACAAAGTCATGAGAAGACAACAGGTAAGCCCTGTAGTGAGCCCTGCAATGTTGATAACGGAAGAAATTTTATTCTTCCATAGATTTCTGAGAGCGATCTTAAAATAATTCTTAATCATCTGAGTGGTTAATAAATACAGGGAATAACCCCGCATCGGTTTACATAATCATTTTATCTCAAATCTCAGTGTGTATCTGTCAACCAGTCATCATAGGGTATCCACTATCCAACATCAACATCCACAATCCATCATCCATCATCATCCATCCTCCTCCATCCACCGTCCACCATCCTCATTCACTCCTAAGCGCCTTTACCGGGTTGGCAATAGCTGCCCTGATAGCCTGGAAGCTCACAGTAAAAACAGCAATGAATGTTACGGCTACACCGGCTATGACAAAGATGTATACCGGGATGTCTACACGGTATGCAAAATCCTGTAACCATTTATTGGCAAAAAACCAGGCTATCGGCACTGCGATCACAAAGGCGATTATCACCAGTCGCACAAACTGGTTGGCTAGCAATAAAGTGATATTGCCGATCGAAGCACCCAGTACTTTGCGTACACCGATTTCTTTTTTGCGTTGCTGTACGGTGTATGCAGATAAACCAAACAGGCCAAGACAGGCAAGCAGGATAGCGATGGCTGAAAAAATACTGAATACTTTACCTGTGCGCAATTCGGAATTATATAGTTTATTATAGTCTTCATTCATGAACGAATAGTCAAAAGGTCTTTCAGGTGTGATCTCTTTCCATGTTTTTTTAATAAAAGCGATCGTCTGTGAAATATTTTGTCCGGAAGTTCGTATCATCAGTTTATTGCTCCATCCACCCGGGAATAATACCAATGGTTCAATGGCCGTATGAAGAGAAGCAAAGTGAAAATCCTGGATAACAGCTTTTATTTCGCCGGGGCGTTGCGCGTCCAGGTATAGTTTTTTCCCTATGGCTTCAGTGGGGGTCCATCCGAGAGCCCGGGCAGCGGATTCGTTGATGACAAAATGAAAGTAGTTTTTCGTTTCGTCTTCATTTGCCACTTCCAGTATATCCTGCTTGCTGAGATCCTTACCCGCTATTATTTTGAGACCATTGGCTTTTACATATTCATCATCGACGGGGTTTGCTGTTACCGTCATCTCGCTGGCAGCTCCCAGGTCTTTACCCATGGAGTATCCACCACCAATACTTACGGGTGTCTGGTATGCTTTTGAAACAGCCGTTATTTCCGGGTTACTTTTCAACTGACTTTTAAAAAGATCGATCTTGTCCATGATTTTTTGATCAATGGTCAGCACGAGCACATGCTCGCGTTCGTATCCCAGTTTTTTCGTTTGTATATAATTAAGCTGCCGTTGTAAAATAAAAGTGGCAATGATCAGGAATGCGGAGATGCTGAATTGGAAAATAATCAGTGATTTTCTCAGCCAGGTGCCGGAAGCTGTATTCCTGAAAGATCCCTTTAATACTTTCACGGGCTGGAACTTTGATAAGATCAGCGCAGGATAACTACCGGCAAGTAGCGCAATAGCCAGTACGATTACAAGGCTCGTAAGCAGGATAGCGGGGTGTAGTAGTTGTGAGGAAAGCAATCCCCTTTCTGTAAGCAGATTGAAAGCAGGCAACAATAATGTCGCTACTAAAAAACTCAGCAGTAAGGCGATTAATGTGATAAAAGCTGATTCGCAGATAAACTGCCAGAATACCTGGCCCCTGATAGCACCGGATACTTTGCGGATACCTACTTCTTTAGCACGCTCCAGCGATCTGGCTGTGCTCAGGTTGATATACGTAAAGCAGGCAATGATCAATATCAACAATGCGATACCACCGGCGATATAGATATAGTTGATATTGCTATTGGGCTCAAAACCATCATAGGGTGAATGCAGGTGAACGCTGGTGTAGGGCTCAAGTTTATAATTGATATAAGTGCCCTGGCTGGCACTCATCTCTTTTTTCATAAAAGGCCCGATCTTACTTTGTAAAGAAGCGATCGATTTTTCATCTTTTAACAGCAGGTAAGTTGTATAGTTAGCATTAAAATATGTTTCTTCCTGTGCCGGGCCATTGCTGGAAAAAGAAACAAGAAAATCAAATTTTATCTGAGACGCAGAAGGGCAGTCCTTTGCTATTCCGGTCACCATATAGTTATCCTGGCGGCTGCCCAGTTGAAGGTTTTTGCCAATGGGATCTTCCGTGCCAAAATATTTTTTTGCAGCGGTTTCAGAGATCACGATCATTTTCGGCGCTTTCAATACCTGTTTTGGATCTCCTTTCAATAATGTAAAAGAAGGGAAAACAGTAAAGAAGGTAGAATCAGCAAAAAGGAATTTTTTTTCACTGAAGATGTTGTCTTTGTATTTAACCAATGCCGTAGCTCCAGACATCCGAACACCATCTTCTACTTCAGGGAAATTCTTTTTAAACGAAGGGAATACTTTGGTACTTGTAAAGTTACCGCTGCGAAGTTCGCCGCCGTTGGTGCTATATTCCATGATCACACGAACAACCCTGTCACCATTTTTCTGAAATTTATCATAACTCAATTCATGCTGCAGGTACAGCGTCATCAACAAACAACAGGTAAGCCCTGTAGTAAGACCCACAATATTGATGACAGAGAAGGTTTTATTTTTCCAGAGATTCCGGAGCGCTATTTTAAAATAATTTTTTATCATAACAGTGCTTGTTTTCTATGTGTATTAAAAAAATTAAACCTTGTTTATTCTGTTTGCAGCGCCTTTACAGGGTTAGCAATAGCAGTGCGGATGGCCTGGTAACCAACGGTAAGTATTGCTATCAGTAACGCCGCCAATCCTGCCATAGCAAAGACCCACCAGGATATATTCGTACGATACGCGAAATCCTGTAACCATTTATGCGTTGTCCACCATGCAATCGGAGTAGCGATACAAATCGAAACAATTACCAGCTTTATAAAATCCCTGGTAAGCAAACCGGTAATACCGGCAACGCTTGCTCCCAGTACTTTACGAATTCCAATTTCTTTGACCCGCTGTCTTGTAGTAAATGCTGCCAGGCCAAATAGCCCGAGGCAGGCAATAATTACGGTCACCAACGCGGAGTAAATAAATACGCTGCCCAATTGCTGATCTGATTTATATTGTTTATTATAGGTTTCATCGGCAAAGAAATAATCGAACGGATCTGCCGGGAAACTTCTTTTATATACCTGGCTGATCGCCGTTATCTTATCCTGGATATTGGAAAGATCGGTCTGGACGGTAAAATAACTGAAGGAAACAGAAGGCAAAAAGATGATAGGATCAATGCTCTTGTGCATAGACAAGTGATGGTAATCTTTTACAACCCCTGCAATTTCATATTCTTTGCCCCAGTTTATTTTTTTACCGGTAATGTTCTCGTCTTTACCAAACCCCAGTTGTTGCGCCGCTTTTTCATTTAGAATTACCTTGCGTGATTTGTTCCATCCGTCATACGCCTCATTCTGTGTGAAAGATTTACCGTATACAAATGGAATACTGTAGGTGTCGAAATAATTATTGTCACAAATGAACATGCTGTAGTTCTTTTTGTCATCACCCTGTTGCGGTGTAGGACGGGTGATGCCGGCCGTTGAGAAGTTATAGCCCTGCCCGGGTACATTATTGGATGCCGCGTATTTTTTTATGAAGGGCATCTTCATCAATTCATTTTTAAAAGCGATATTTTTTTCGGCCTGGTTGTCCGAGGTAGTTGAGGGTCCTACAATGACCAGTAACTGGTTAAGATGCTGTCCTTCGTTTCCTTTTTTCATGAATTGCAATTGCCTGTAAATAACAATAGTGGCAACGATGAATACAATGGAAACAGTGAATTGAAAAATGACCAGCCCTTTACGGAGCAACAATCCTCTGACGGTATTGCCGATCTTTCCCCTGATAGTGGTAATGGGCTTGTAAGAACTTAGTACAAACGATACATATCCCCCTGACAACAAAGATCCTCCAAGAATACATAACACGGCAGCAAGACCAAACCAACCTGTTTTGAGTACATTCAGCGAAAGTTGTTTACCTGTAAATCCGCTATAGAGATCTTGTAAAGAGTACACGAGCAGGAAGGCTATTATTGTCACACCCAGGGTCAGCAAAAAGGATTCAAAAAGATATGGAACGGTCAGTTCCATAAGGCTTGCACCTTAACCCCTGTG
>CAZGSG010000304.1:0-7291 GCA_964528095.1 uncultured Terrimonas sp. | reverse complement strand
CTTAGCTCACATGTACAATAAATAATAATTGTATAAATATAATGTAGCTTCCTTATCTCATTTACCCCTTAGCTCTGCGTGAAATCCCTTACCTATCTTTTAAGCTTACGGAGAGAATTATACAATTTCATTTAGCAAGGTTCAGTGCCAGCGATTCACAAAAAAACAAACCCCCGGTGAGAACACCGGGGGAACAACTAAAAACACAAGCTCCATTGCTTCGGCTTCATTGGAACGAAAAAATTTATACCGGCATTGATCGTAACCTTTTTAAGCTATAACGGGTATAAATAAAATAGCCCGGCCATAAGCCAGGGCTATTCGTTAATCAGGTTTTTTACCGTCTAAAAATGTATTGATAGTGCTGATCTGACCTTTATTGTTGTCATCAGACTTTACTTCGTAGCTGCTATAAAAATCTTCTACTTTACTGCTGCCATTATATAATTCCATTTTGCGGCGGATGTAAGCCGGCACGGTTTCAAACTCATTATTCGGATCTGCCGCATTGACATTAAACGACAAGTTGCGCAACTTGTGCAGTCTCTCGGCATGCCTACGTTTTTGTTCGTCAGCTTCGTCCTGCAGAGCAGGGTCCTCAGTTTTGGTGGACAAAGGTGGTAGAGCTTGATGGGCTAACGGCGCATCCGCCGCCGGAATGTCATCCCTTTCTACCAGTTGCATTTGCAAATCGAGGAGTTCTTCCTCTTCCTTTGCGGCAACAGATGGCGGAGGGACCGGCTTTTCCACAGAAGGCTTGGAGGTAGATACCTCTGCTTTTGATTCTGCGTAGATATTGGATGGTCTGGCCAGGTACCCTCCCGATGCTGCAGGCAAAGGAGTAGTACTATTTTTAACGCCCGTATTCAATGCGGCGTCTTCATTTTTAAGAATGGGGGATAGGGATTCTTTTACTGAATCTTCTTGAATTGTAGGTAAGGTTTGTGTAAGCGGTGTCGAAAATATACCTTCTTTTTTTTCCGTATTCATTAACTTTCCCACAGTATTATTACCCGTCTCTGGTACCGTATTTTCACTAAGTAAATTTTCTTCTTTTTTCAATTCCCAATGGACAGCAGGCTCTTCTTCCTTGATCGATTCGGTCTCTACCATGTCCTTCATACCTGGCATTGGTGAATCATTCATATAAAAATCCTCTACCAGCCTGGGAGAGAACAGGTCGATCTTATTTTCTTTAGGTGCTGGCTTTTCAACCGGCTTTTCTTCTTTGATCTGTGCCGGCTGCACCAATGGAAGCAGGATCTTTTCTTCCTTCGGTTCTTCCGGCTTTTTAACAACCGGCTTTATAAATGGATCTTTATGCTGAAATCCTGTTGCTATCAGGGTGATGCTTAATTTTTCACCTAGCGTATTGTCATAACCAAGTCCTAATATCACATCGGTGCCTTCTCCCGCCTGTGTAAGCAAATGGCTTTGGATCACTTCTACTTCATCCATAGTAAACTCATGTTGCCCTTCAGCCGAATTGATATTGATCAGTATCCATTTGGCTCCACGGATATCGTTATCATTCAGCAATGGAGAATTCAGCGCTTCTTCAATAGCACGATGTGCACGATCTTCTCCGCCTGCTGACGCACTACCCAATATCGCTACACCACCATTGCGCATAACGGTGCATACATCGGCAAAGTCAACATTGATCTGGCCGGTACTGTTGATCACATCGGTGATACATTTGGCCGCGGTAGCCAGTACATTATCCGCCCTTTCAAATGCTTCACGCATCTTCAGGTTTCCAAACTGATGACGAAGTTTATCATTGCTGATCACCAATAAAGTATCTACATATCCTTTCAGGATCTTGATACCTTCTTCTGCCTGCATCTGTCTTTTCTTTCCTTCATAAGCAAAAGGTGTGGTAACGATACCCACGGTAAGTATACCGAGGTCCTTGCATATTTTGGAGATAATAGGCGCACCACCTGTACCGGTACCACCGCCCATACCTGCCGTAATAAATGCCATCTTGGTATTTACTTCCAGTATTCGTTTGATCTCCTCAAGAGATTCTTCTGTCGCCTGCCGGCCTATCTCGGGATTAGCTCCCGCACCTAGACCCTGTGTAAGATGTGGCCCCAGCTGAATACGGTTCGGAATACCACTATTTGCCAATGCCTGTGCATCCGTATTACAAATAATGAAATTCACGCCTTCTATATCCTGGCTGAACATGTGGTTTACCGCATTACCACCACCTCCTCCAACTCCAATCACTTTTATGATAGAAGATTGTTCCTTCGGCAGATCAAAATGTATCATAGTTTTTCCATTTAAAAGCCCTGACTGCTATTACCGGGCTGTTATTAAATTCAGGTTAGTTATTACTTGCTATATTTCTTATCCGTTTCATCAAGACGTTTATCTTCCTCTTCTTTAAAAAGATCGATAATACTGTCTTTGAACTTGCCCCAGAAATTGCTTAAACTTTTCCGGTTTCCGCTTTTTTCTTCAATGGCAACTTCTTCTTCCATTTCTACTACCGGTTCATCTTCCGCTTTTTTCAGGTTCTCCGGTACATCTACTTTTTTATATTCCTTTACAAACTGTTTGCGATTATGTTCATAATCATCATACCCTTTCAGTATAAGACCTATACAGGTAGAATAAGTTGGTTTGGCCAGTTCTTCGATATGACCTGCAGCCAGATGCTCATTCGGAAAACCGATCCTTGCAGGTAACCCTGTGAGATATTCGGTAAGCTGGATCAAATGCTTTAGCTGGGAACCACCACCTGTCAATACCACACCACCATTGAGCAGTTTATTTTCAAGACCTACCTGTTTGAGATGATAGTTCACAAACTCCATGATCTCACTCATTCTCGCCTGGATGATACCCGCAAGATTCTTTACACTGATCTCTTTAGGCGGCATGCCGCGGAGACCAGGAATAGTAATCACTGCATTCGCTTTCGCTTCGTTTGATAAAGCGGAACCGAATTGAACTTTCATCTGTTCGGCCTGTGTTTTCAGAACACCTAATCCGGTCTTAATATCGTTCGTAATGTTCTCTCCACCAAAAGGAATTACCACCGTATGTTTCAAAATACCTTCATAAAATACCGCGAGGTCGGTAGTACCACCGCCGATATCCACAATCGCCACACCAGCTTCCAGGTCTTCCTGGCCCATTACTGCCGACGAAGATGCGAGCGGCTGCAGCACGAGATCTTTTGTGCGTAAACCGCTTTTTTCCACTGCGCGGTTGATATTACGGATAGCGTTCTTATCACCCGTGATGATATGGAAATTGGCGCCCACTTTCACACCACCATAACCTATTGGGTTAGGGATATTCTGGAAATTATCAACGGTGAATTCCTGGGGTATCACATCAATGATCTGGTCGCCCGCAGGTATATAGGTTTTGTACTGATCGCTGATCAACTGATCGATCTCGCGCTGCGTGATCTCTTCATCACTTGCCTGGCGTACGATATCGCCACGGGTCTGCAGGCTTTTTATATGATGTCCTGCTATACCTACGTATACATCTTTGATATCGAGATTAGGGTTTGACGCAAAACAATTGTCCAACGCGGTCCTGATGGCTTTGATAGTTTCGTCAATATTCAGCACCTGCCCGTGCTTCACACCATTTGAATTGGCTTTACCAAAACCAAGGATCTCCAGTTTGCCAAATTCATTCTTACGGCCGGCAATGACAGCGATCTTGGTAGTACCAATGTCGAGGCCGACGATTATTGGTTGTTCATTATTCATATTATATGTTGTGTTTAGTTGTTTCTGTTTTTATGATCATTCGTTACCAGTTCACTATCGCAACCCGGTATTCCAATTATCAATCCTTATCTTTTTGGGGCATTACCGCCTTTGGTGTTCTCTTGTTATCCTTCGCCTTTTTTACGGGAGCGGGTTTAGCCCTGTCTTCTGTTTTTTTATCTTCTTTCTGCGCTGTTTCCTTTACCCCTTCTGTTGTTATTACCGGTGAGGCCGTTTCGTTTTCTTCGCTTTCGTCTGCCTGCTGCATCTCTCTTGCCTGTTTCAGCATCTGCATCACGTTGCGCCTGAACTGTACTGAATCAACTTTGGGATTCTCGCTTTTGGCAGCAACAACCTGTCCCTCGTATTGCACGTCGATACTTTTATACTTATCAAACCCGGCCTTGCTAAGCACCTGCTGGTAAAAAACAAGGAGCCGCTGGAATTTCTTTTCCATATCTCCGCCATTACCCAGTTTCACAATATGATTACCTACCAGGGGCACCATCTCAAAATCCCAGCAGCCTGTACCGCAGGATACTATATCCATTTGCGATACCTGTGCCGTCCAAAAAGCATTGCCCGTAATAAATTGCGCTGTTGTGCCAATATCATTTAACAACAAACTGTCTTTAGTGCCCAGCACTTTTTTATCAGGAAATCCTGTGAACACCGGCACTTTCGCACTTACCCTGTCGGATAAAGGCAACATCACATTTTTTTCATCGATATAAAAAGATCTTCCTGACACAGTAAAGACTCTTGCGACAGGTTCCCGTTCTATTACAGATATATGAAGCACATTCTTATTATCGAAATACAGTTCGGCATCTTTTACCCAAATATTATCTTCCAGCAACTGTTCCATCTTCTGCAGATTGAAAGATGATTTTGGCTGTCCTTTGATATTTCCATTCACCGCTGCTTTCAATAGTTTTGCCACAGCTGTTTCATTCAGAAAAAGCTCATCTGCACCGGTCGCTTTCAGGGTAATCTTATAATCCCTGCACTGATCTTTTTTCTGCCGGCCCATGGCAGCGATCAGCAGTGTGAGCATACCTCCGCCTATCACCAGCCACATGGCGATAAACAAAATTTTTCGTATGGTCTTTTTTGTATCCAATTTTTTAAGTTCAGCTAAGTGATGTATTAATTTTAGCAACCAGTGTATCAATATCTCCCGCGCCAGCTGTTATTAAAACTTTACCTGCCTGCCCGCCAGGCCTTTTATTATATTCTTTATCGATCCAGTTCATTATTTCCTCTTTGCTCATTACCCGCGCATTTTTCTTTTTCATTTTTGAAAGAAGCAGTTCGCTGTTTACTCCCTCTATCGGCAATTCTCTTGCCGGGTAAATGGGCAACAGTATCACTTCATCCGCCATATCCAGCACTTCTGCAAAACCATCCGCAAAATCCCTGGTTCTTGTAAAAAGATGCGGCTGGAATATTACCGTACTCTCTTTACCCGGGAACAGGCTTTTTGCTCCGTTGATCAAAGGCCTCAGTTCTTCCGGATGATGCGCATAATCATCAATATAAACCAGCGCATCTTTTTTAATGATATACTCAAACCTTCTTTTTACTCCCCTGAAAGAATCAACCGCGGCCCTGATCTTTTCTTTCTCTATTCCCAGGTAGTTTGCTACTGCTATTGCGGCCAATGCATTCTCAATATTATGCATGCCGCCCATATTCAGTTGCACATTGTCCAGCGTATCATTCTTTATCTTCACATCAAACAGGTAGCTGCCATTGTTCATTCTGATATTGACAGCGGTTATATCCGCCTGCTTACCCTGCAAACTATAGGTAAGCTGTTCTTCGTTTCTTAATTCATTACCTCTTTTTAATCCCGCATGCCGCACCAGTAAGCCGCCTGGTCTTATCCTGTTGCTAAAATCAATGAAGGATTGCTCCACCGCTTCAGCTGTACCATAGATGTCGAGATGATCTGCATCCATGGCTGTGATGATCGCTACATCCGGGCTTAATTTCAAAAAACTTCTGTCATATTCATCCGCTTCTATTACACATACATTCTTTGGATCGCTCCAGAAATTAGTGCCATAGTTGGTAGCAATACCTCCCAGGAAAGCGTTACATCCAAATCCACTGTCTCTCAGCAAATGCGCCACCATCGTTGTAATGGTCGTTTTGCCATGTGTACCGGCGATACAAATATTAAAAGAACCTTCCGTGATGATCTGCAACACATCACTCCGTTTTACCACTTTTGTCCCCTGCTCCTGGTAGTACAACAGCTCTTTGTGATCTTTCGGGATCGCCGGCGTATATACAACCAGGTCGGGCTGCTTCGGTACCAGGTCCACATTATCTTCATAATGCACAGCGATACCACCCGATTCAAGCGCTTTTGTCAACGCGGTGACCGTTTTGTCATACCCGCTTACTTTCACTCCTTTTGAATGAAAGTATCGTGCAATGGCGCTCATTCCGATACCACCAATGCCGATAAAATAAATCTCCCGGATCTTTTCAAGCCCCCTAAAGGGGGAATTCATAAGGACAGTATTGGCTCTTTCAATCATTTACACAATAGCTTTTAAAACTTCGTCTGCTATTATTTTGTCAGCATTTGTTATTGATAACTTTCCAATATTCGTTTTCATTTCATACTGGCGGTTTTCATCTTTTGCCAGCTCGATGATCATTGGAACAATTTTCTCAAATGCTTCATTGTCTTTCACCATCAGTGCTGCATTTACATTTACTAATTGTGTTGCATTCACCGTCTGGTGATCTTCAGCTGCAAAGGGATAGGGTACGAACAAAACGGGCTTTTTAACGACACATAATTCAGCTACGGTCATGGCGCCGGCACGGGCCACCACGATGTCTGCCGCGGCATAAGCATATTCCATCTGTGTTATAAATTCATTGACCCAGACGGCTTCTTTGCCCGCTACAGTTTCTTTTGCTTTGGCAGCATATGGTTTACCTGTTTGCCAGATCAATTGCAGGCCTTCTTTCAACAACGCATCTAAATGCGCGGCAATGGCTTCATTGATTGTCCGGGCTCCCAGGCTTCCGCCTACTACCAGCACAGTTTTTTTATTTTCATCGAGTGAAAAAAAACGAACTCCTTCACTTCTTGTTATACCCGATCCGGCGATACTGCCCCTGACAGGATTTCCTGTCACGAGTATTTTTGTCGCAAGAAAGAATTTTTCCATTCCGGTTGATCCCGTGAATACTTTCGGTGCCTTTTTGCCCAACATTATATTGGCCTTGCCGGCGAATGAATTCGATTCATGGATAAAGCTTGGAATGCCTCTTGCCTGGGCGTACCGCAATACAGGAAAAGAAGAATAACCCCCAACTCCTATCACCGCATCTGGTTTAAATTCGCTGACGATCTTTTTTACCTGGAAAAAACTCTTCAATAGCTTAAAGGGTAATCCAATATTTTTTATCAAAGAACTTCTGTTAAATCCCGCCATGGCAATGCCCTGTATCTTATATCCTGCCTGCGGCACTTTTTCCATTTCCATTTTTCCTTTGGCACCTACAAAGAGTATCTC
>CAZGSG010000303.1:0-7313 GCA_964528095.1 uncultured Terrimonas sp. | reverse complement strand
CCAAAAACCGTTTACTGAAAATAGTCTATCCGCCAGACCCCGCTGAGGCATAGGCCGATCATTATGCCTCAGCGGGGTTTGGCGATAACGGACTTCGGTCAGCATGATTCTGGATCGCCAACCCCGATGTATAAAAGATCCACTACACATCGGGGTCGGCTATTGCCAAAAACCGTTTACTGAAAATAGTCTATCCGCCAGACCCCGCTGAGGCATAGGCTGATCATTAAAGAAGAATTTCCAATAGCCTGTATATAATACGGATAAAAATAATACCGAAACAATATCTTCGTAGCAAAGCATAGCCATGCATCAACTAAAAAACAGTTTCTTCTTTTTATTATTGTTGGCCGCCTTTCCCGGTAAAACTCAAAAACTGGATAGTATCGCGAACGCTGCAGCCGCTTTATATATGAAAGACTCATCCAGGGTAGGACTTTCTATCGGCATTTATTATAAAGGGAAAAACTATACCTGGCATTATGGCGAAACAAAAAAAGGGTCCGGACTCTTACCTTCCAATGAAAGCCAGTATGAGATCGGATCTATGACAAAAACATTTACCGGCCTGCTGGTTGCAAATGCCATTCGTTCCGGTAAAATAAAACTCAATGATGATATCCGTAAGTATATTCCGGGCAGCTATCCCAATCTGCAATATCCAAACGGCGATCCGATCAAGGTAGGCTACTTGCTGGCACATACATCCCTGCTTCCCTCCTCTTTTGTAAGAACTCCCGAAGGTCGATTAGCGGATAGTTCTTTTACACGACAATTACGGGAAATAAAGATGGATACCCTAAAACCTTTTGTGTACCGGTATTCGAATATTGGTTATCAGTTACTCGGCCATATGCTTGAATATATTTATGGAACGCCCTACGAGCAATTGCTTAAAAAATATATTGCCGGGCCATTGAAGATGAAAAATACCAGCACTAGTCCCGCTCCTGATAAAATGATTCCGGGGTATACAGCCAATGGAACAGCAGCCCCGCCCATTGACCCTTCTTATCCTGGTGCCGGTGCCATATGGTCAACCCTTCCTGATATGCTGAAGTATATGCAATACCAGTTAGCAGAAAAAGACGATGCAGTAAAATTATCCCATCGGGTTTTATATGGAAACATTGATGAAGGCGCGACCTGTTTTCAATGGACAATGGGCAAAACATGGAACTTGGATTATTATCTACGGACTGATGGCGGCACTGCCGGCTTCAGGACCTTTTATGTTCTTTATCCCGACTATGACCTGGCGATTGTATTGCTGTCCAACCAAAACAATGATACTGCTGGAAGAAAACTATATGATATAACCACCTCGATATTAAGATCGGTGAAAACAAAATGATCTATCTCAACTGAATGGCTTTCTTTTGAGGCAATCGAAGAACAATTTGACTAAGCCTGGCCGTTGAAAAAAAGTATACCGCACGTGTATACACGGTAGACTGTCCGGATAAATAAATAGTTCATGGCTATTGTGGGATAATAATATTGGGACTACATTCAATTAATTACATAGGAATAAGGTTTGTTAAATGATCTTCCGTGTCAACGGAAGATCATTATTTCGAAAATCAACATATTGATTAAAAAACCTTAACAGTCGTGTTTCTTCAAACTGAGTAAGTGCATCAGGCATACCAGTGCTGTTAAGTCCTTTCGGTTTACTTTCGATATGATCTCCATAATAATGATTGGAAATCTTCCGGTATTAGTATATACAAACACATAAACGAAATATATCCCACGGTCTGAAAGCAGACCGGCCCGATCTATTGCCTGGCCGTAACCACTTTATCGATATGCAACTCCGTCATTAAAACAACTTATAAAATCAGGTTGTAGGCGTAGAACCCGCAAAGATGATTGTCCGTCTTGTCCGTGATGCTTAATTTCTGTTTTCTCCTTAAACCCCAAACTCATGAAACCTTCTAACCGCTTTTTAAAGCAAGTAACTATTGCTGCAATCTGTTTTTTATTTATGCCTTGTATTGGCTTTGCACAGATCGACCTGGGCACAACTGCCAGTTTCAAACTATTTACTTCTAACGGAGCTGTCGAAAATACAGGACGCTCAAATATCACCGGCAACGTCGGGGCGAATATTGGCGCTATCACCGGCTTCGGAATCCCTAGTATCATATCCGGGAATATCTACAATGCAGATTTGGTAACCCAGCAATGTTCAATAGATCTTGGCATCGCCTGTACGCAACTGGATAATGTTGCAGCTACTTCGACCACGCATGCTGTCATATTCGGAAATGGCGAAACATTATTTGCAGGAGTGTACACGATCGGCGCCGCGGGATCTGTATCTGGTATTCTTACATTGGATGCGCAGGGCGACCCTAACGCGATCTTTATTTTCAGGATCGGAGGAGCATTTACTACAGCTGCGCTCGCTTCTGTGAGGTTAATTAATAACGCCAAATCGTCCAATATATTCTGGAAAGCAACAGGAGCAATTGCAATGGCTGCAGGTACAGTAATGAAGGGAACGCTTATTGCAAATGCAGGCGCAATTTCCCTGGCTGCCGGTGGCATGCTTGAAGGAAGGATGTTTTCTACAACCGGTGCTGTGTCCATAGACCAGAGCCTGGTTTATTTCCCTGGCGAATTAATACTTCCAGTAACATTAATTGATTTCAACGCGGTGCTGGTCAACAAGCACGTCGAGTTATCCTGGACAACTGATAATGAACGCGCTTTTGCATCCTACCATATAGAGCGCTCGTCAGATGGACACAATTTCTATGATATAGGTGAAATGCCTGCTTCCAATACACTTGCTAGAAAGACCTATAAATGGACAGATAACGATATGCTTCCAGGTGCTAGCTTTTACCGGCTGAAGATGATGGATATCGATGGCCATTTTAAGTACAGCGGGGCTGCAAAAATTCAGGCTTCAAACAAGAATACCATTTCTGTTTTCCCCAATCCCGGCACCGGCAAAAACATACAACTGCAAATGCATAGCCAGCCCAGGGGGAATTACTCCCTCACACTTTTTAGCCGTGACGGTAAAAGAATAATGAGTAATAATATATTTCATAGTGGCGCAGACGATATAAAAACGATCCTCCTTGATAAAAACCTGTCTAAAGGAATTTATTACCTGAAAATCATCGATCCTCAAAAGGAGGATAAAATGCTTTCAATAATAGTTAACTAGGTATTTACCACACTGCCTCACAATAGGATTGCGGGACTATAATTTTAGCCCCACAATCCTATTTTACTCAATGCCCGTCAAACAATAGCGAACTGCCTCAGTATTAAAAAAGAGATCATTTTAGAATGATCATTGCAATAGAATCAGCAAGATTTATTCCTTCAACAGTATTGGCATTGAAAATTGCACATTGTCTCCAATGTAACCCAGGGGGTCTTTTTGTGCTGGAGGATGAAGATTGGAAACCTTAATAGTAAGTATTCTTTCGCAGAAGCGCTATTTACAAGACTTTCAAAACCGCTTGCTCTGCTTCATTTATAAAAGTCACCACAAGTCCTACAAATACCCTTTAATCAACAAAACTCAGGAATATTAAAGTCATTTTGATGTTGCCTGAGATCGAGCATTAAAACTATCCTGCCCTTAAAAACGCGGACTGCCACTTCTCTTTCTGTCGTCATTCCCGCCACTACTAAGATCAATCCCGCCAATGCTGGGTCCTCCTTCACCAACTTTTTATCCAATGGTATGTTTGCAGGGTAATTGGCGATATGCACTAATCAAAACACATCATTAAAATGAAATACTTTCTTAGCTTTCTTGTCCTCACATTATTGATCTGCTCCTGCGATAATTACGGAACCAAATTAAAGTATAATAACAACGATCTTTTTTATACCGACAATGTTTCCAAAGAACAGGCCCAGAAACTGGGTAGCTACCTGCAGGAGGTGGGCTTTTTTGAAGATAATGGAAAACATCTCTCTGTACAACTGGACAGAAATGCTGACACCCTGTTGTTCCGGATGGTGACGCTAGACAGTTTTGTTAATAGTCCAAAGTTCAACGATATAGCCAAAACTATTTGCACTGAACTGAGCAGTAAAGTATTCGACAACAAACCAGTAGTGGTTCATTTATGTGATGATCACTTGCGAACTGAGCGGATCGTACGGCTTTAAAGCAGGCCAGGGTACCAAACCCTAAGGTCGTATTCATAAAAACAGCGCGGATAATCTACCTTTGTGTCATGAGAATTATCCACGCTGTTTCGTTTTTATTGCTATTAGTTACCTCAGGCATTCCGCTGTTAAGTTGTAACAACTCCACTGGTAAAGAAAGGGTTCAAACTGACTTAAAAGAAGTATACCAATGTACTCCCTGCGGATATGATTGCGATACTACGATCTATTATGCAGCGGGAAAATGCCCGCATTGTTCAATGGCCCTGGTTAAAAAATCAACGATCCACTTCAATAACATTCCTGCTACAGAAGTCTGCCAGTATATAAAGGACCACCCGGGTATAATACTACTTGATGTAAGAACAGCAGAAGAGTTTGAAGGAAAAGCTAATCCGGACTTCGGCTCATTGAAAAATGCGATCAATATACCGGTGCAGGAGCTGATAAACAAACTGACTGCACTGGCTCCATACAAACAAAAAGAGATACTGGTATATTGTTCGCATAGTCACCGGAGTCCGCAGGCAAGTTATATACTTACACAAAATGGTTTTACCAATGTGGTAAATATGGCGGGGGGAATGAGTATTCTGAATGATGATACATGTAAACAATAGATCGCTTATAAATTAGCCGTCAGGGGAACCTTATAGGTTCGCCTGACGGCTAAGTAATTTTTTCCCAATCGGTTAAGCGCAACCTTATAGGTTCAGGCTAAACTTATGGCAGCACAGAACGAATACCAGGACATTTCAACATAAAATCCTGTCAAAACCACCAGTTATTTTAACACAATCCCTTTTACCGGATCGATGCTAAACGATTTCTCCAATCCATCCCATTTCAAAATATCAATTCTGAAGTCCTTACAGATATCGTCAAAAAACGGGATAGGGATACAAATGCCTGCCTGGAAATAAACCTGGCCTGACAATCCACCTACGACCAATGTCTCCGTGATATTGACATCGCCGGGAGTCTTTACCTGAATAGAAGTTGGTATGCTGATCTTCAGCAGGTTTACATCTGCTTTAACCATAGCATAGGCAATGACGGCATCCACACCCCCTTCACCATGTACATTTACTTCTGCGTACGGGTTGATAGAAGAAACAATATCGCAGGTAGTGGAATTGGAAGAATACGCCACGTCTACTCCTACACTACCGGTCAGGCTGACAGCGATTTTACAGGGAACTGGCCCGATAAAAAATCGCTGGTTAAAGATCTCCTCGTTAATGCCCTGTTGAAATGAATTGCCGTCCTGACTGCTTAAATCATAGGTAGTGCCTAACAGGGTTATGCTACCATAGTCCGGATCTTTCGCAGCGTTTCCCGGTATCCTGATGCCGGGAGCCCCGTTATCGGGCTTTGAATATTTTTCTTCCGATTTTATTGTATAAGCAAACAGATCAAACTCTTTCGACAATGGCGCGTTACCATCCACCAGGCGTGCCCAGTTATAATATTTTACACCGATCCGCATGTCTGCACTCATCGATGAACTTCTGTTTACTCCGTCATAACCAATTTTTTCTGATGCTACACTTGCGGTAACGCCCCCTGATTTGGCATAAAAACCAAAACTATGTGTAGTAGGATCAGTCAGTTCATAATCATAGCCCGCATAATTAAGCCCTTTTTTAACTGGTATATTAATGGGCATCGGCAATTGATTGTTGAGTATAATATTGTTGGGCAGGTAGGTATCCATTAATTTCCCGCCAGCATCATAAAACTTCAACGTTACATAATATGGTTGCGGATATTTTGTTGGCGCAGGAATTACATTACCGGAGTTATTCAGCGTTATATCATACACCCGCATTACATAGTTATTGCCCATATTCGTTGGTTCCGTACAATCATCGCTGTACTCAATAGCGAATCCACCACTCTTAGGCTGTATGGATTTATTAGGGCTCTTGATATTAACGTTAGTCGTGATCAAAGCCGCCCCATTGGGTTTGTCAGCAACTTCATATACACATTTGCTTACCTGGTCATACATTTTCGGAGTGATTACCAGCATTAGACTGGATGACAGCTGCGTTGGGTTATTAGAAAGCCGTTCAATATTACTTGTTTGTCCAAGACTGCCCTGCTTAAACTCTCCTGTATAGGAAAGATATCCCGTGTATGAGTATACAGTATTATCCAGCAATTTAACAATCCTTGTTCTGTCGATCCTGGTCCTGCCAATTTTATTTCTGCTGTTATTACCTGAAATATCAATAGCCCGGTCTATTTGAACCGGCTTTACATTATTTTTTATAATACAATTAGTCAGATCATTTTTTGCTGTTTTGGGCAAAATGATCGAAAGACCGTTAAATGTATTTTTTTCACGTAGCGTATGACCGCGTTCACTCAATGCTTTTTCAAGATCGTTCACCTGTTTTAAAATCTCGTCGCCCCTGGCGCGATGTCTGCCGCCATTGGGGTCAACCCATACATAGATACTATCCGCTTTATATCCCCTTCGCACCGCGTCGGAGGTTGGCGTAATCGGCACAAATTGTATGGCCGCTCTCCTATAACCTGGCGACGCGTCCAGTAAATTCCGGTCCAGTGTAACCGTTTGGATTTTTCTATTAATTGTAGGTAAAACAACCCTTTTCTGAGCAATTGCTGTACTACAGCTAAAAACCAGGAGCAGGTAGATGATTTTTTTCATTGTGTAGGTTTAAATACAGTGGCATTGTAGCTGGAAATCATGAATGCCTTAGTTAATTTTGTTTCGTTCATAGAGTTAATGATGAAACAAACATACTCTACTGCTCCAGGTGCATGGCTATCGAACCGATTAACGGATATTTAAAATCGATGAACGGAAATGCTGGCGCCCGCCTGCTGACAGACTGTAAGGAGGTATATAAAGAAGGATGAAGGAATTTCCAGTCCGGGATATTATTGACGCAGGCGATAGTTCTTACAAGAAACCATCTCAACGTGTTTTTTAATGGATCATTTCATAACTGGTTGTTTCACGCAGTGAAAATACTCCCTAACCCAACCCTGTGCAAATAGCTAAGTTCTTCCTTCGCTCATTTTCTCTGTTAGCTCCTTCGAAATCCCTATCGAAATACATGAGCAACAAATTTATTTTACTGTAAATATTTTTTTTTCAGTCCCGGCACCTGTAATGGTCAGTTTTTTCC
>CAZGSG010000302.1:0-7333 GCA_964528095.1 uncultured Terrimonas sp. | reverse complement strand
AATCCAATT
Source organism: uncultured Terrimonas sp. (assembly GCA_964528095.1). Classification (GTDB taxonomy): domain Bacteria; phylum Bacteroidota; class Bacteroidia; order Chitinophagales; family Chitinophagaceae; genus CAZGSG01. The sequence continues at coordinate 7,324 of CAZGSG010000302.1, read as the reverse complement.
CTAGCGAGTAAGTCCACCTGATGCAGATTGTGAACTGGTCCAAACCCCGGTTGTTTTATGTCAGTCATGGCAGGCGGAAAAGGTTTTAATTTATAGGTACAGGAACTTACATCCATCACTACTGGATATTTCCCTTCGGCTGTACTCATCCATAGTTGTTCTATCACTTTATTTGCCGTGAAATAATAGGCATCACGAAACCCTTTGGAACTGTAGATCTGTCCGCAACAGGATCCCGAGATCCTGTCTGCAATAGATACATGGATACCCGCTTTTTCGGAAACACGCAAAAAAGTTTCCATGATATTGCCCTTGCCTGTAGCGGATGCACCCAGCACTCTTGATATACAACTGGGAAAATAGACAATGGTCTTTCCCGGCGCTTCAATGTCTTCCTGTTTATTTTTATTTTTTAATACAGCCAGTGAGGGTGGGCTCAGTAACTGTGCTGTCCATAAAGGAAATGAAGGAATGATCCTCCGAACCAGTTTTGTGATCCCGGGCATTGTTCTTTTGCCAAATACCCTGTTCATAAATGCACCGGCCTTTAATGCAAACCTTGCCGATAATTCTATTGTTTTAAAATTCTTTGCTGTCCAAAGGGCAATACGATTAGCCATAGATGAATGGTTCTCGCGTCTTAACCTTTTTACAAGATCACCGGTATTGATATCAACCGGGCATGCGCCTGCGCAAAGCCCATCTACCGCACAGGTCTCCAGGCCATCATACTGGTATTGTTTTAACAGGGATTGATAGTTTTTCTTATCGTCTTTTTCTTTCATCATTACCAACGCTCTGCGAACAACGATCCGCTGCCGGGGAGTAAGCGTGAGGTTCCTGCTCGGACATTTATGTTCGCAATAACCACATTCGATACATTTATCTACTTCCTCCTCTACGGCCGGAAGCTGCTTAAGGTTTTTTATATGAACAGCGCCATCTGTATTAATAATCACACCTGGGTTCAGCAGGTTCATAGGATCTGCCGCATTTTTTATCCGTTTCATTATTTCATATGCATCACCACCCCATTCCGTTTCTACAAAAGGTGCCATATTACGTCCCGTTCCATGTTCTGCTTTTAATGAACCGTTGTATTTATTCACCACAAGTGTTACTACTTCGCGTAAGAAACGATCATACCGATCTATCTCAGCCGGATTATCGAAGGATTGGGTGATCACAAAATGAATATTGCCATCTTTTGCATGTCCGAATATGATCGCATTGGCATACGCGTATTTTTTAAACAATTGCTGCAGGTCAAGAATCGCATGTCCCAACAGCTCCAATGGAAAAGCAAGATCCTCCAGGATCACAGTTGTGCCACGGGCCCTTACCGCACCCACTGCAGGGAAAAGACCTTTGCGTACTTTCCAGAAAAATTCCCGCTTACCCGCATCAAGCGTAAACGCAGGTGTATTTAAAAGAGAAAGGCTTTGGGCCTCTTTTAAAAAAGAGTTGGTCCTTGTTTCAAGTTCAGCTAAACTCATTTCCTGGAATTCGATGAGCAGAGCAGCAGCAGTACCCGGTAACGTTTTAATAAACGGATCAATCCCTTTCATATCCTCAACGGATCGTAAAGATGCACGATCCATCAACTCTACCATTTCTGCACCGGCATTGATCAATGGGATGATCGCCTGGCAGGCGGAGAAAATATCGGGAAAGTATACTAGCGAAGTCGCTTTATACGGTTTATCAGGTATTGTATCCATCACTGCTTCTGCAATAAACGCAAGTGTGCCTTCAGCGCCGATCAGCAGGTGCGCAAAAATATCCAGGGGGTGCGCATGATCTACAAAGGAGTTAAGCGAATAACCTACTGTGTTTTTATATTGATACTTGCTCCTGATCTTTTCATACAGAACAGGGTCAGTCATTATTTTATCCCGAAGCAATAATAGCTCGGCTGCAAGCGGTTTACATTCATGGAGAAACCGCGTATAGTCGCCGGTTTGCTCTGTAGAAAATACCTTACCATTCGGTAGTATGAAACGGATATACCTGGACGTATGGTAGGAATTGTATTTTACACCGCAACACATTCCGCTGGCGTTGTTTGAAAGTATGCCGCCCATCATCGCGGCACTAATACTGGAAGGATCAGGGCCAATCTTCCGGTGATACTGGCGAAGCCGCGTATTGACCATAGCGCCGGTAATGCCTGGTTTTACCCGCACCTGGTTACCTGACTCCTCAATGTCTATCCTGTTCCAATAATTACTCAGGTCTACAAGTATTCCATCTGTAATGGATTGCCCGGAAAGACTGGTACCTCCAGCGCGGAACACCAATGGTATGTTTTGTTTGTGTGAGAATTGAAACAGGGAAATGACCTCCTCTTCATTTACCGGTTGCACTACCGCGATGGGAAGCAGGTGATAGAACCCGGCATCCGATGCATACGCGATAATATCTATCAGTCTCGTCTTGATTCTTTCTTCCGGAAGCAGCTGCTTTAATCCTGTCACCATCGTATCCATTATTTCATTTTAGCTGAACACAAAATCGAAAACATGTAGCGGTACGAACCTGCCACAGGCACTTACTACTACCAGACGATTTTAATAACAATAGAATAATCAGCCTATAATTGATATCGCGGCCTCAGGCCTGCTGACAAACCTGTCGTTGTTCTCCAAGTTGCTGGATGGACAATTCAACAATATCCCCTTCCTTTAGGTATTGCGGCGTCTTCATTCCAAGCGCAACACCAGGTGGTGTACCGGTTGAGATCAGGTCACCCGCCTCCAGTGTCATGAACTGTGAGAGATAATGCACCAGGTAATAACAATCGAAGATCATGGTTTTTGTATTCCCCTTCTGCATTTGTTTGCCATTTACCGAAAGGGTCATTGGTAAGTTATGTACGTCTTCGATCTCATCAGCTGTTAAGAGCCAGGGGCCGAGCGGATTGAAGTTATCACAGGATTTTCCTTTGGTCCATTGTCCGCCCCGTTCCAGTTGAAATGCTCTTTCAGAAACATCATGCGAGATACAATATCCGGCAATATACTCACGGGCATCGTCGATGCTATCGAGATATCGCGCATCCTTGCCAATCACAATACCCAGTTCGACTTCCCAATCCGTTTTTTCACTTTTGCGTGGTATGAGCACAGGGTCGTATGGCCCTATTACCGTATTCGCTCCTTTTTGAAATACAATTGGCTCCGCAGGTACGGGCATACCTGATTCTGCAGCATGATCGGAATAATTAAGTCCGATGCATATTACTTTTCCAGGACGGGGTACACAGGATGCCCAGCGACTATCAGCAGGCACGTTGGGTAAACCATCTACATTTTGTATGGCCTGTTGTAACCTGTCAATGCCGTTGTTATTAAAAAACTCCCTGTTCCAATCACTGAATAAATGAGAAAGGTCTTTACGATTGCCATTCTTATCAAGTATTCCCGGTTTTTCTTTACCCGGTTCTCCGAAGCGTATCAGTTGCATATAAAAATTAATTATTTAAATGAATAAATCCTCCGTCTATCGGGTAATCTGTTCCTGTAATAAAAGAAGCTTCATCTGAGCAGAGATATAACGCGAGATAGGCGATCTCTTCCGGCTTTGCCATGCGGCCGATTGGTTGTGTGGAAGATAGTTTTTTGAACATCTCTTCTTCCTGGCCCGGGTAATTTTTGGAAATAAATCCATCAACGAATGGCGTATGTACGCGCGCAGGAGAAATACAATTACAACGGATCTTATCCTGCAGGTAATCCCTGGCTACAGAAAGCGTGATCCCATTCACAGCACCTTTGGTCATACTATAGGCAAACCGGTCCGGTAGTCCTACATGTGAAGCAATGGATGCCATATTAAGAATAACGCCGCCTTGTTTTTTTAAATGGGGGATACTTGTTTTTATCACATGGTAAACGCCTTTTATGTTCACCGAATACAACCTGTCGAAATCGGCCGGCTCTGTATTCTCAGCATTCCCTATATGTGCAATGCCTGCATTATTGACCACAATATCCAATCGCCCGCTGGCATTGATGATCGAATCGATCACGGTTGACACTTCCTCAAGCGAAGCAATACTGCATTTTTCAAATACAGCCTTACCACCATTTTCCTGAATCGCCCGCACTGTCTCCTGTGAGCCCTTTTCATCAATATCCAGGATAAAAACTTTTGCTCCCTGTGCAGCAAAAATTGAAGCGATTGATCTGCCAATACCACTTCCGCCACCGGTCACTATCGCCACTTTGCCTGTAAGACTGAACATAGAATAATAACTATTTATTTTATTGTTATTTGATTATTTTAATAACCCGGATCTTTTAAAAGAAGATGGCCAGCAAGAAAGTTATTCCCGTTTTTCATCAGTTGCCTGTCTTTGTCGCCAGCTCATTAATATACCGAATAGCCTCTTCCACGTCCTTACGATTATTATCCAGGTTATGTTCGCACTCCGAATAAATGATCCCGTTGAACTGTTGCCGCTTCAGTTCTTTCACTACAGCAGTAAAATCTATTACACCAGTTCCCGGGTTTACATCCTTTGCTTTTGCGTTACCCGATTCGTCAATATCTTTTAAATGGATTTCGAATACATGTCCTTCCAGTTTTTTAAGACATTCTACCGGGTTTAGTCCGCTTCTTGCCCAATGGCCCAGGTCGGCACAGGCACCTATATTGGCATGTCCTTTAATAGCAGCCAGTACAGAATCGGGATGCCAGTACGCACTGTATTCCTTTGCATGTTCATGAATAGCGATTTTTATTTTGTACTCACCTGCCAGGCTATCGATCAGATTCCAATGTTCTTTGGCCGGTTCGCAAACCAGGTATTGCATATTGAATTCACGGGCCAGATCAAAGTATTTTTTCCATTCAGCCGCGTTCTTTGCTTCTACGTACATGGATGTCATTTTTATTCCTTTCTGTTCCAGCATTTGTTTCATTTTATCAATACCGGGTTTATCCAGGTTGCCCATCGTGCTGTCATTGAAATCAGCGCCAAGTTTATAAAACGAAAACCCTTCCACATTTTTTATACCCGCGCTATCAGCCATGGCCAGCGCCGTAGTAAAAGGATGCCGGTGAAAAGAAAACAGGGCCACGCCAGTTTTAAATTCCGTCCCTGCTACTGTTTCTTCTTTTTTATTTGTCTGTTCATTATTACAGGATACTGAAAAAATACTACCGATTACCAGCAGCAGGAGATAATTAATTTGTTTTTTCATTATGACTATTTATTGTATAAAATGGATCCGTTAATTAACCCTGGTTGTTAGCTTAAATTAAGTTGATTGTAAAATTCAAAACCGGAGTTCGCCAGGTGGTACGGAGTCTATTTTTGAATTTTTACTTTTGAATTTTGAATTTAACAACCTGGGCAATTAGTATATTAATAAGGCGATGGGCTTACTGTTGTCCATCCGCCATCGATGATCAGGCTTTGACCAGTAATGTGTTTTGCTTTATCCGAGACCAGGAACAGGGCAGCATTCGCAATATCTTTTGTATTCGCAGGACGGCCCATCGGCGTTATCCTCGACCAGGTAGCTTCATAATCGGGATCGTCAACCGTTCTTTCTGTAAGCGTGGCGCCTGGTGCGATAGTATTTACATTTATCCCGAATGGTGATAATTCTATTACCAGGTTTTTCGCCAGCATTTCCAATGCGGCTTTTGTCATCCCATACGCCGCAAGATTTTTATGTGCCTGGTGGCCGGTAACAGAAGAGGTGAATAAAAGTGATCCGCCACCTGTCTGTGTTTTCATTTGATTAGCAGCGGCCTGCGCCAAAAAAAATGTACCGCCAAGATTTACATGCAATACCTGGTAAAAAGATTCCGGCGGATAGCTGAAGAAATCTCCGAATAAGGTAATGCCCGCATTGGCAATTACGATATCAAGGCTGCCGGATGTTTTTACTGCAAGAGCAACCGTCTCCCGGATAAAATCACGATCACCGGAATCTCCAGGGCATGCAATACAATTACCCTTTTCTTTGCGGATCCGTTGGGCTGCATCATTGGCCAGGTTTGCATCTATATCATTCAATAAAACAGTTGCTCCTTCGCTGGCCAGTTGCCTGCATATTTCAAAACCAATACCCTGGCCGGCTCCTGTAACGATAGCTGTTTTATTTTCAAATAGGGGAAAAGACATGTCAATAATTTTTAGTTCATATTTTTTACACAAATAAATTCACTTCTAATGTGAATCCCGGGTCACTTCACTTCCTGATGAACCCTTTAAGAAATCGAAATCAGCTCCGAGATGCGCCTGCTCTACATGTTCTACATATAAGCGGGCATAGCCTCTTTTAAATTTATTTTCCATGGCAACCGATGCCATTCTGCGACTGTCCAGTTCTTTTTCATCCACCAGTAATTGTAATGTTCTTCCCGGTACATCCAGCCTGATCATATCACCATCTTTTACCAATGCGATCGTTCCGTTTTCTGCTGCCTCGGGTGATACATGCAGGATAACTGTGCCAAAACCAGTACCGCTCATTCTTCCATCAGAGATGCGGATCATATCCGTAACCCCTTTCGCCAGTAGTTTTTTCGGCAGTCCCATATTTCCTACTTCCGGCATTCCCGGGTATCCTTTGGGACCAACATTCTTTAACACAAGTACGCTATTCTCATCCACTACAAGATCCGGGTCATCAATGCGTTTTTTATAATCTTCAATATCTTCAAACACTACCGCGGTACCTGTATGCTGCATGAGTCGCGGATCAGCGGCAGAAGGTTTGATAATGCCGCCATTCTCACAAAGATTACCTCTTAAAACGATTACGCCCGAATTAACATTGAAAGGATGTTCAAGCGAAGCTATCACCGAATCATTCAAACTTCGCGCTTTTTCCAGGTTCTCACGAATTGTTTTTCCATTTGCCGTGATGCAATCAGCATGGAGATAGCCGATCATTTCCTTCATCACAGCAGGCAGGCCGCCGGCGTAATAAAGATCCTCCATAAAAAATTTACCGGATGGCTGCAGGTTAGCGATCAATGGTATGCCTGCAGAGAAATGATCAAAGTCATCAATCGTCAACGGCACACCTATCCTGCCCGCAATAGCCAGCAGGTGTACAACAAAATTTGTTGATCCACCCACTGCCGCATTTACCTTGATCGCATTTTCAAATGCGGCACGGGTAAGTATATCCGATAGTTTAAGATCTTCTTTTACCATCTCCACTATTCTTTTTCCTGAAAGTTGCGCAAGTACTTTCCTGTTTGAATCAACTGCAGGTATAGCAGCATTCTCAGGTAGTGAAAGTCCAAGCACTTCTACCATACATGCCATAGACGATGCTGTTCCCATGACAGCGCAATG
>CAZGSG010000301.1:0-7340 GCA_964528095.1 uncultured Terrimonas sp. | reverse complement strand
GTATAAATAGCCAGACTATTCCTTAGCTCATTATCTCTGTTAGCTCTGTGTGAAATATGTTGCGGTGTTAGTGATGCAGGGATAAGAAGGACAATTCTTCAATCTCTACTACTATAGAACTTGAATTATATTAATCGAAACAGAAAGGCTATTCTAAAATACCCTGCGTGAAATCTCTTACTAAAACCCTGAGACCTAAAATCATATACCCCTTATTCCCTAAAACGCTCTATGATCAACGAAAAACAGAAACCCTCCCCACAAAAAAGCCATTAACCTGTATCCCGGATACAACGATTAATGGCATGTGAACGGTCGATAACCACAATACTATTTACAGTTTTGGTTCAGCGGCCAGGACCTCAGCAGAAACACCGTCCTTATATTTTTCAAAATTCTTTATAAACAGACCTGCAAGATATTTTGCCTTGTCATCATAGGCTTTTTTATCGGTCCATGTATTTCTTGGGTTTAATATCTCTGCAGGCACATCAGGGCATTCTTTCGGAACGGCCATACCGAAAACCGGATCGTTTTCAAATTGCACGGTATTCAATTTTCCTTCCAGCGCGGCCGTGATCATTGCTCTTGTATACTTCAGTTTCATCCGGTTGCCAATACCATAAGGGCCGCCTGTCCAACCGGTATTGATCATCCATACATTCACTTTATGTTCCTGCATTTTCTTTCCGAGCATCTGTGCATACTTACCTGGATGCAATGGCAGGAAAGGCGCTCCAAAGCAGGCGCTAAAAGTAGATTTAGGTTCCGTAACTCCCGCTTCTGTACCGGCAACTTTAGCCGTATAACCTGAAATGAACTGGTACATGGCCTGTGCCGGGCTTAATTTAGAAACCGGTGGCAGTACACCAAACGCGTCACAGGTGAGAAAAAAAATATTCTTCGGTAATCCGCCAATAGAAGGTTCTATTGCATTGCTGATATAATGAAGCGGGTAAGATACCCTTGTATTTTCTGTAATGGAGCCATCATCAAAATTGATCTTATTAGTACCCGGGAAAAAATTAGTATTTTCTACCAAAGCGCCGGGCTTGATAGCATGATAGATCTCTGGTTCCTTTTCTTCTGTCAGATTGATCGTCTTTGCATAACAGCCTCCTTCAAAATTGAAAATGCTATCTGCGGTCCAGCCATGTTCATCATCACCTATGAGTTTACGGGTAGGGTCTGCGCTTAATGTCGTCTTACCTGTACCACTCAGGCCAAAGAAGATCGCTGTATCACCGTCATCACCCATATTGGCACTGCAGTGCATACTCAACACATCTTTTTCGTGTGGCAGTATATAGTTCAGGATCGTGAAAATTCCTTTTTTGATTTCGCCTGTATAACCGCTGCCTGCAATCAATATCGTTTTATGTTTAAAAGAAACAACAGATACATTATGCTGGCGGATCCCGCATTCTTCAGGATCCAGACGAAGACCCGGCGCGGAGATCACTTTCCAATCCACTTTAAAATCTTCCAGTTCTTCTTCTGTTGGGCGAAGAAACATATTGTAGGCAAACAGGTTATTCCACACCTTCTCATTAACGATGCGGATATTCGTACGGTAACGCGGATCGGCACAGGCATAACAGTCACGTACCCATAGTTCGGGCTGCTTATTGAGATAAGCCATTATTTTTTTATAAATAATGTCAAAATACTTTTCTTCGATTGGTATATTAAAATCATTCCAGTTTACGGAATCAACGGTGTTCTCATCCTGTACCACAAATTTGTCTTTGGGACTGCGACCAGTGAATTCGCCGGTGCGGATCACCAGCGCTCCGGTATCATTTAAAACCCCTTCGCCTAATCGCAAAGTGTCCTGTATTAATTCTTCCGGTGATAGCTGGTAATTGATATTTTCAAGTTGGGTAAGGCCAAGAGATAAAAGCTCTTCTCTTGAAATCGTAAGAGTAGGTACTGACATACTTAGCAAGCATTTGTTTAGGCAAACAAAGATATAAAAGAAACTTCGGTATATACAAACGAGTGTTAGTGCTACACATTGAATTATTTTCAATAAATTGATAGAATTTTGATATATTTCTAACTAATCGGCATTATGTTGAGAATAATCAAAGGATCGGTTGAAGTCATTGGAGAACCTTGATATATCTGAAATGGTTAAAATTCAGGAGTTTAGCAAGGTTCGCGTAGGCTCTTTATCTTTAGCCCTCAATTTTTATAATGAAAAATTTACCCCTCAACCCGGAAATCTTCAAAAAAAACAGGCAGCGCTTTGTGAGCCAGATGAAAAAAGATGCGATTGCCATCTTTGTGAGCAATGATGAAGTGGCCAGTAATGGCGATGCTATTTATACGTTTAAGCAAAACAGTGATCTGTATTGGTTGAGTGGCATAGTGCAGGAAGATAGCATGGTAATTCTTTTCCCTGATAATCCTGATCCCAAATACCGGGAGGTATTGGTATTGGTACGCCCTAATGAATTAAAAGAAAAATGGGATGGCAAAAGATTGAGAGTAAACGAAGCCAGGGCGATAAGTGGTATCGAATCGATTATATGGCTTGATAGTCTGGAAGGATTATTACAACCCTGGGTGCATCTGGCAGATACCATTTATCTCGATACCAATGAGAATGACCGCAAGGCAAGCCTGTTGAGAACAAGAGATTACCGGTATGCTGATGAAATGAAAGCCAAGTATCCATTGCATCAATTTGAGCGCGCTGCAAAATTGATGAAAGCTTTGCGCGGCATTAAAACAGCGGAAGAAGTAGAGGTATTGCAACAGGCAATTGATATCACCGATAAAACATTTCGTCGTTTACTGCAATTCATACGCCCCGGTGTGATGGAATATGAAATTGAAGCGGAGATACTTCATTCTTTTCTTTCCCAGCGGGCAACAGGTACTGCCTACAACAGTATCCTGGCCAGTGGCGATAATGCCCGGATCCTGCATTATGTTTCCAATAACCAGCAATGTAAAGATGGTGAACTGATCCTGATGGATTTTGGCGCGGAGTATGGCGGTTATTGTGCCGATCTTACTCGTACTATTCCGGTAAATGGCAAATTCTCCAGGAGACAAAAAACAGTATATAATGCCTGCCTGCACCTGCATGATTATGCCAAGAGCTTATTAAAGCCAGGCATTACCATCGTGGATTATACGGACAAGGTGGGAGAAGAAGCTACCCAGCAATTTTTGAAAATAGGGCTGTTGAAAAAAACAGATGTGAAAAACGAAGACAAAGAAAACAGGGCTTATCGCAAATATTTATACCATGGTATCTCCCATCACCTCGGAATAGATGTGCACGACCTGGGCACACGTACGGAACCTATTAAAGCAGGGATGGTGTTCACGGTAGAACCCGGCATTTATATAGAAGAGGAACAAATGGGTATCCGTATTGAAAATAATGTATGGATTACAAGGAATGGTAACCAGGACCTGATGAAAAATATTCCTATTACTACTGATGACATCGAATCAATGATGAAAAAATAACGTTTATCTTTCAGCAATGAAGCAAATACCAAACCTATTCACGCTGCTTAATCTCTTTTTCGGTTGTATCGCTATCGTATTTATTCTGCAAAACGGTATCACTGTTTTTGTTACCGCGGAAGGTGATCAATTGGTAGACATACCGGAGAAGATCTGGATGGCCTCCCTTTTTATTGGTCTCGCGGCCGTGGTAGATTTCCTGGATGGATTTGTAGCCCGTTTGTTCAAGGCCACCTCCGCGATGGGCAAACAGCTCGATTCACTGGCGGATATGGTGTCATTCGGGGCCGCACCCGGTATGATCCTTTACCAGTTCCTGCGTATGAGCTATGCACAAAACCCACAGGGTATGGATACCAGTATGCTTTGGCTGCTGCCAGCATTCCTGGTGCCTTGTGCGGCGGCATGGCGACTGGCAAAATTCAATCTTGATACCGGGCAGGACTATAGTTTTAAAGGAGTGCCAACGCCAGCCATTGGGCTGCTGGTGGCATCATTGCCATTGATCTATTGGAATGTAAATGAGCAATGGGTAAAAGACCTGTTGTTCAATACCTGGTTCCTGTTTGGATTTATTGCCGCTGCATGTTTTTTAATGGTGTCCAATATACCGGTGATGGGCTTTAAATTCAAAGATTTCAGTGTAAAAAATAACTGGCCCCGATATTTTTTACTGGGAGTGGGCATCGTTGCAATAATTTTTCTGAAATGGCTGGCAGTACCCGTCATCTTCATCGCCTATGTTCTTGTATCTTTGCTCTTCAAAAATAAAATAGCATGACCTACACTGTTCAGATAAAAGTGATGCCCCTGAAAGAATTACTGGATCCGCAGGGAAAAGCCGTCATGGGTGGACTGCAGAATCTTGGATTGCAGGGAGTGGAAGATGTTCGTATCGGTAAAAACATCGCATTAAAGGTAAATGCTGATTCTCCTGAAAAAGCAAAACAGATTGCTGAAGAAGCGAGCAGGAAACTGCTGGCCAACGGTGTAATGGAATATTTTGAAATAAGCGAACTGCAACAATCCGCATAACACCGGCAAATCGGATCTATACGCATCTTAAATTTACAATCCAGGTTTGAGCATTATCCCAACAGAAAAGGGTAACAATAACCCAGGTTTATCTACCGGTAGTACCGGCATGCTTTACCTCGTACCAACTCCTATTGGTAATCTGAAAGATATCACCCTCCGGGCATTGGAAGTATTGAAAGAGGTAGACCTGGTGTTGGCAGAAGATACCCGCAACTCATCTCATTTGCTCAATCATTACCAGATCACCAAACCGCTTTCACCCTATCACCAGCATAATGAACATAAGATCCTGCATCACCTGGTAAGCCAGTTGCTGGAAGGAAAAAAAATTGCCGTCATCACCGATGCCGGTACACCCGGTATTTCTGACCCGGCTTTTTTATTGGTAAGAGAATGCATTAAAGTGGGAGTAAGGGTAGAATGTTTGCCTGGAGCTACTGCCGTCATTCCGGCATTGGTCAATAGCGGTATTCCTGCAAACAGGTTTTCATTCGAAGGGTTTTTGCCTGTAAAAAAAGGAAGACAGACCCTGCTGAAAAAACTGGCGACGGAAGAACGCACTATGATTTTTTATGAATCACCGGTACGGCTGGTAAGAACGCTGGAAGAGTTTGTAGAATATTTCGGTGCAGAACGGCAATGTGCTGTAAGCCGCGAACTCACAAAAATGTTTGAGGAAAATACCCGGGGCACGCTCACAGAAGTAGCTGAATATTACAAAGGAAAAGGCGTAAAAGGCGAGATCGTGCTTATTGTGGCAGGTAATAATAAGTTATAATTAATTGGTAAAATCAGCCTGGCATGGTTTTGATCTCTGTTTCATGTGATAATTTTATTGCTTTTGGCCACATAGGATATCCATAGAAATTGTCATCGCTGTTGATATAAATTAGCTCGATGATTTTTATGGATATTTCATGGTGAATTTTGTAATTATAACTTTAAAAGAAGGACAATGAAACATAAGATCCTGCTGGCAGTTTTTTTTCTGAATCTACTTACTGTTGCTGCCTTTTCGCAGATCAGGGAAATACCTAAAATAGTAGAAGAAACATTTACCAATCAATATAAAGGGGCCACTAATATTGACTATAAAGATCAATTGGTAAGGATCGATGTATCTTTTGAACTGGAAGGAGAAAAGATGCTGGCATCTTATAGTAATAAAGGCGTATGGAAAGAAACACAAAAAGAGTGGACATACGATAAACTATCCGATGCTGTAAAAGATGGATTCAAAAAAAGCAAGTATGCAGACAGGGAAGTAGATGAAACCCTGGTGCTCTATCTTCCGGGTGGTTCAGAACAGTACCGGCTCAAAGCCAGGAAAAGCGGCGTTGAAAAAAAATATTTATTCTTCAATAAGGATGGCCGTTTATTAAGGACATCGGTTACTTTATAAGAACTTTTTTTACAGGCGGCTGTCTCAGAATTGTATTAATCGGTATATTTCAGGTTGTACAATAGGGACAGCTTCTTTATTGAAGGATGTTGATTGATATCTCACCTGTACAGGTTAAAAATTTTTATTTTTAAATTAATCAAGGGATGATAAAAAAGAATCTTCTAATTCTCACGGCTCTTTTTTCAGTGATCGTATCATTTGCGCAACCTGACCGCTGGCAGCAAAGAGTAAAATATGTGATGGATATAGATATGAATGTGCAGACAAACCGGTTGACAGGTAAACAAAAACTGGAATACTGGAATAATTCATCAGATACATTATACAAGGTTTTTTATCACCTGTACTTCAATGCATTTCAGCCAGGCAGCATGATGGATAATCGCAGCAGGAGACAGGGCGGTATCTATATGGGTACCGACAGGAACGGTAATCCTGTTGGTGACTGGGATTCCCGTGTAAAAGATCGTATTCAGCAATTGAAACCAGATGAGATCGGTTACCAGAAGATCATTTCCTTAAAAATGAATAACCGCCCTCAAAAGTTTGAGGTGCTGGAAACGATACTGGAAGTAACACTTGACAAACCTATCCTGCCCAAATCAAAGACGGTATTCGATATGGAATTTGAGGCACAGGTTCCCCTCCAGATCAGACGTAGCGGCAGGGACAATCCAGACACAAAAGTGCGGTACTCCATGAGCCAGTGGTATCCTAAGCTATGCGAGTATGATTATGAAGGCTGGCATCCTACTCCTTATGTGGGGCGCGAGTTCTACGGTGTATGGGGTGATTATGATGTAAATATATCTATTGATAAAAATTATATACTTGGTGGCACAGGTTACCTGCAGAATGCAGGCCAGGTAGGATATGGGTATGAGCCCGAAGGCTCAGCTGTAACAAGGCCTGCAGGAAATAAGCTGACCTGGAAATTCACAGCACCCAATGTGCATGATTTCATGTGGGCTGCCGACCCCGAATTTAAACACCTTACAAGAAAAGTGAAGAATGATCTTACTCTTCACTTATTGTATAAAACTACTACAGGCAATCCGGCTTCATGGGAAAGGATTCTCGATAATGCACAGAAAGCATTGCCATTTATTGAGAAAACATTCGGACCATACCCGTATAAACAATATTCATTTATACATGGTGGGGATGGTGGTATGGAATATCCAATGGCAACCCTGCTTGCCAGTCCGGGTGCATGGTTACATGAATGGATGCATAGCTGGTACCAGGGCATGCTTGGGACCAATGAATCATTATACGCCTGGATGGACGAAGGTTTTACAACCTATGCGGATAGCCGTGTTTCAGCATTCTTAAAAAATGATGATAGCAGCTTTGCGCAAAGGGCCAGTTACCAAAGCTATTATTCATTGGTAAAAAGCAATAAAGA
>CAZGSG010000300.1:0-7342 GCA_964528095.1 uncultured Terrimonas sp. | reverse complement strand
CAGGTTACGAATGTGGCACGTGAGGTAGGAGTAGAAGGAAGATTGGGCGGACAATCATCTGTACCAGGAGCTTCCGGTATCTGGAAAAACCTGACGGAAAACGTAAACCAGTTAGCGGAAAACCTGACCACACAGGTGCGGGCCATTTCAGAAGTAGCTTCCGCGGTAACCAAGGGCGATCTTACGCAAATGATCAGGGTCGATGCAAAAGGAGAAGTGGAGGAATTAAAAGATACCATCAACCAGATGATCGCCAATCTTAAACAGACCACTTTGCGTAACCAGGAACAGGACTGGTTAAAATCGAACCTTGCGAAGTTTACTCAGATGTTGCAGGGTCAAAAAGACCTCAATACGGTAACCAGGAGGATCCTTTCAGAGCTGGCACAGGTAGTGAATGCACAGAAAGGAATGTTCTATATCCTGGAGCAAAGCGAAAGTTTAAAAAATCAAAAACTAAAACTATTTGCAGCATATGCGTTTGGCGATGAAGTGAGAACTTCCAGGGAGTTTGCATTAGGTGAAGGGCTTGTAGGTCAGTGCGCGCTGGAAAAAGAACGGATATTATTATCAAATGTTCCAAAGAACTATATTAAAATAGGCTCGGGTCTTGGCAAAGCAAGCCCGGTAAATCTGATCGTGTTGCCGGTTCTTTTTGAAAAGGAGATCAAAGCGGTTATCGAACTCGCGTCGTTTGATACATTCAGCGAAACCCACCTCGACTTCCTGAGCCAGTTGACAGAGAGTATAGGTATCGTATTAAATACAATCGAGGCGAATACAAGAACGGAGAGTTTGCTTGAGCAATCACAGTCATTGACAGACGAGTTGCGCAGAACAAATGAAGAATTGCAGGATAAGGCACATTTGCTTGTTAAACAAAAAGAAGAGGTGGAAGCCAAGAATAAGGAAGTGGAAGAAGCCCGTTTATCACTGGAAGAAAAAGCTGAACAGTTGCAGCTTACTTCAAAATACAAATCAGAGTTCCTTGCCAATATGTCTCATGAACTTCGTACGCCACTTAATTCACTGCTTATCCTGGCACAACAATTATACGAGAATCATGATGGTAACCTGAATGATAAACAGATCAGTTATGCAAAGACCATTCACAGTTGTGGTGATGACCTTATACAACTCATCAATGATATCCTGGATCTGTCGAAAATCGAATCGGGCTATATTTCAACAGACTTTGTTAACCTGCCATTCTATGATATTTCCAATTTTGTGGAAGCTACTTTCAAACATATCTCTGAAAATAAAAATCTGAAGTTCAGTATCGAACTCGATGATAATTTACCAAAAAGCCTGGAAACAGATGCGCAGCGTCTTAACCAGATCCTTAAGAACCTTTTGTCCAATGCATTTAAATTCACAGAAAAAGGAGAGGTTAAGCTTCGGATCTATGAATCGAAACGAAGCTGGAAACAAAATAATTCCAACCTTGATAGTGCAAAACAGGTCGTTGCTTTTGAGATCAGGGATACGGGTATTGGCATTTCGAAAGACAAACAGAATATCATCTTTGAGGCGTTTCAGCAGGCCGAAGGTTCTACGAGCCGCAAATATGGAGGTACGGGCCTGGGACTTTCTATCAGTCGTGGCCTTGCCGATCTATTGGGTGGTTCTATTGAATTGAACAGTGAAATTGGATATGGTAGTACATTCACCCTGTTCCTGCCGATTGATTATAATCCTGTAATGACCAAGCGTGAAAAACAAAGCAGTTTCCAGGTGATGGAGTATAAGCTGGAAAAAGGCCTGGAGAATAATATGACACTACATTCTGTTCCTACTATAAAGGTGAATGAAACGAAGGACCTGGAATCGCTTAATGAGATCATCAATGAAATGGGAGATGATCGTAACCAGATAACAGGGGGTGATAAAGTGGTACTGGTAATAGAGGATGATATACGGTTTGCAAAAATAATGATCGATAAGGCGCATGAGGTTGGATTGAAGGCCGTAGTGGCCACCAACTTTGGAAATGTATTTGATCTTGTCAATAAATATAACCCTGTAGCGGTTACATTGGATGTTAAACTACCGGATGCAAGCGGGTGGAGAATCCTGGATTTGTTTAAAAATGATATCAACTTCAGGCATATACCGATACATCTTATATCCGGAGAGGAAAACAGGCTATTGGCCATGCATCGTGGCGCACGAAGTTTTCAGCTTAAGCCATTAAAAACGGAGGCACTCAACGCCCTGTTTTATGACATCGTTCATTACAATGAAGTAAAACGGAAAAAACTTTTACTGGTGGAAGACAACGAGCTGGATTCATCACAGGTAGCCAAAATGTTGGATAATGGTGATGCGCTGGAGATCGATATTGTTTCTTCAGGGCGTGAAGCATTGAAACAGATAAGGGAGCATGAGTATGATGGTATTATTGTCGACTATATGTTGCCGGATATCGGCGGACTGGAGATGGTAACCGAGATCAGCCAGATCCGGAAAACGCTTATGACTCCTTTGTTGATCTATTCAGCCCGTGATTTCTCACCAAAAGAAAGAACCAAGCTTAAACAATATGCAAACCGTATTCTTTTAAAAGATGTGACCTCTTTGGATCTTTTACTGGAAGAAATGGTCAGCCTGCTTCATATTGATCACAAGAATCTGTTGCCTGCAAAAAGAAAGATCATCGAAAACCTGCGCGCCAAGAATGATGTACTGGCAGATAAAAAAGTACTGGTAGTAGACGATGATGTACGGAATCTTTTTGCGCTTACAACAGCGTTTGAACGGTACAATATTCAAACTATTACAGCAGAAAGTGGCCAGGAAGCAATGAATATACTGAGTGAGAATGGTGATATTGATATAGTACTGATGGATATCATGATGCCGGAAATGGATGGGTACGAGACCACGCAGAAAATCAGAAGGGAGCATAAGAATACAGCCTTGCCGATCATTGCCGTAACTGCAAAAGCAATGAAAGGAGACAGGGAAAAATGTATTGAAGCGGGTGCGTCGGACTATATAACAAAGCCGGTGAAAATAGATCAGTTGCTTTCGTTGATGAGAATATGGTTATATAAATAAATTTTAGGGGTGAAAAAGAAGGAGCTTTCAGCAATCGAAGTTTCTTATTAAATCGAAATAATGGAAGTGATTGATTTACGCAAATAGTCGGATCGCTTAAATTTTTTTTCCTGTATGATTAAGCCGGAATATAGTTATTCATCCTCCAAAACGGAGATCAAGATCCTGGTCGTGGATGACAGGGAAGATAACCTGTTCTCTATTGAGGCGATACTGGAAAAAGATAACTATGTTATCGTAAAAGCGAATTCAGGACGTGCGGCATTAAAAATATTACTACAGCAGCATGATTTTTCGCTTATACTCATGGACGTGCAGATGCCTGATTTGAGTGGATTTGAAACGGCTACGATTATTTATGAACGGGATAAACTAAAAGATATCCCGATAATCTTTATTACCGCACACAATTACGATGAGGATATTATTTTTAAAGGCTACAGGATGGGAGGGGTGGATTATATTTATAAGCCGATCAATCCCGAATTATTAAGAGTAAAAGTTGGCGTGTTTGTAGAACTCTATCGTAAAAATCAGCAACTGATGCTACAGGAGTATGAGCTCAGGACCGCCAATAGTTCCTTGCAGAAAGAAATCGAGGAAAGAAAAGCATCTGAGGAGCAGGTAAGAGTGTTGAATGCGCAGCTTACGGAAAATATCCAGCACCTGGAAGAAGTGAACATGGAGTTGGATCAGTTTGCGCACGTGGCGTCTCATGATCTGCAGGAACCCTTGCGGAAGATACAGGTATTCAGCGACCGGATACTTATGAAGAAACAACACGATGAGGAAACGGAGAAATATTATAAAAAAATAATCAGCTCCTCTTTTCGCATGCAGTCGCTGATCAATGACCTGTTGAGTTTTTCGCGGCACTCGATGAGCGCCAGTGATTTTACCAGTACAGACCTTAATCTCATTGTACAGGAGGCCCTGGTAGAACTGGAAATTAAGATTGATAAAAGTAATGCAACGGTAAATACGGACAAACTACCTGTTGTCACGGCTGTGCCCGCATTGATAAGACAACTTTTTTATAACCTGATCAGCAATGGCCTTAAATTCAGGAAAAAAGATCAGGCCCCTGCTATAAATATTTCGAGTAAAAAGCTGCATGCAAAGGAGGTTGAACAATTTATAAAAAAAGCTTCTGGCCGTGACTACCATCTTGTTACAATAGCAGATAACGGGATAGGCTTTGACAATAAATACGCGAAAGAAATATTTATGGTCTTTAAACGGTTGCACAGTTATCATGACTACGAAGGCACTGGTATTGGTTTGTCTATTTGTAAGAAGATCGTGGAAAAACACCAGGGAGCTATTTATGCTACCGGTGAGCCGGGCAAAGGGGCTTCCTTTTTTATAATCCTTCCGGGGTTATGACAGAGAATAATTGCGACAATTTTAGCTGTGTATTTCAGTTCATGTAAGTTTTTTGGCAGTTCAGTCAGGGATTGAACAATGCGCGCCACGTAATGGATAAAATTGATGTCAGGTAAAAAAGTGATTCCTGACCAATTTAATCCTGCTACTATGTCTGTCAAATCCATTTTGCTCTTTGTTTCACTCTTTTTGAGCTCGGTGTGCTGCGCACAGGATGGTTTTTATACTATTTATAACGAAAAAAATGCTGAGACTTTCAAAGAACTGATAGCAGTAAAGGATAATGAATTTGCATTTATCACCAGTAATTTTCTTTACCGGGTTAATGCTGCCGGAACTGTTTTGCATAAAAACGATTTACGCGACGGTTCCTTTTCTTTACTACAATCCATTGCCAGGGATGCGGCTGGTAATCTATGGGTGGCTTCTCATGTGTTTGAAGACGTTAATACGCAAAAAAAAGTCGTATACAAGATCAATCCTGCGGGCCAGATGGTTTTCTCAAGATCATTCAGGTCTGCCGATTCCTTTGAGGATATTAAACTGTTCAGCTTGTCGAATAACCGGCAGCTTATGTTTTACAAACAGCGAATAGGGGGTGATGCTTATGTGGCTGCCATTTGCCTGGATGAATCGGGTAACAAGGTTTGGGAGAAAACCGTTAGCGATAAAATTTATAATCACTACTTTCTGCGTGCTGGTAGCAACGGGACTGCTGATATTTCATATATATCCCTGGCTGATAACAACGTATTGGTATCATCGATTGATACGGATGGAAGAATAACGGATAAAAGGACTGTTCTTCCTGTCCAGGTCGGTATAACAGATTATACTGAATGTTTTTCCAGGACAGCTGACGGCGGTTATGTGTTTGCCGGAAGTTCCGACTATGGGTATAGTCGTTTTAGCGATGGTCTGGTATATAAAACTGATGTAGCCGGAAATCTGCAATGGCTACGACGTGTCAATATTAATTTAGGCGATAGTTTTTGGGATATTGTCGCAGTGCCAGATGGATTTATACTGTTAGGTGATACTGGTTTTAAAGATATAGGAGATGAGACTGCGGGAGATATGTTATTGATGAAGCTCGATCTTCAGGGTAACCAGCTATGGACGAAAAGTTTTGGTAGCGTTGGCTCGGATTTCGGTACGAAACTATTGCTCAGTAAAGATGAGATATTGTTTGGAGGAAGAAGCTCATATCCAGGAGAAATACTTACTATTCCTGCGCTTTGCAAGACAAACAAACATGGAGAACTGTTCACAACTATTCCCTTTTCACTGGAGCCGGAAATTGAAATGAAAAAGATCGAAGTGAACAATAATAAATACCTGAACCGGCTGGCAATGGTGACTTCTGCGGATAATGGTAGTTTTATAGCAGGAGGGAATTTTCTAAACCCAGATGATGATCAGATGTATCCTTTTCTTGTAAAGAATGACCGCAATGGACGCCAGCTGTGGTACAAGCAGATGTCGACAAGACCGGGAACATTGGGTATTATCCGGCAAATAAGACCCGGTGATTATTTATCGGTTGTTGAAACAAAAGATATTTTTAGCAATGGATATGAGCTTGTCAAAACAGATGACGAAGGTAATATTAATTGGACTCGGCAAAATGGTACAGGCAAACTCACAGATGCGATAGCTACGGCGGATGGAGGTTACCTGTTGATCGGTGCGGAAGACATTTCGTTTGTCAACTTCGAGGTGGTGCTTATCAAACTCTCTGCTAATGGCCAGGAACAATGGCGAAAAACAATCGGTAAACAAAAACTATGGGAGATAGGCAGGCAGGTTGTCGAAACACCCGAGAGAGATTTTCTAATTGTGGGGAGTGTGAAGACGGAATTTGATATTGTTTCTGGTTTTTACGCATTAAAGGTTGATCAGTCTGGTAATAAAATATGGGAACGGAATCTTGCCGGGGGTATAGCTACCAATATCGGTTTTGCCGTTACACTAACTGCTGATGGTAATTATTTGTTTGCAGGGACGGAGTTTAAATATCCCTATATGGGGAAGGATATCCTGCTGATAAAAACGGATAAACAGGGGAATACGATCTGGGAAAAAAGGCAGGATTTTCATCTCTCTGAAGAGGGCTTTTCTATACAGCGAACCACTGACGGAGGTTTTTTTGTGGCCGGCTCAACGGGAGAACCCATGGCAGGTAAACTGGAAAAATTCGGCTATCTATTGAAGATAAACGATGAGGGGAAAAAAGAATGGGTGAAGTATTATGGAAAGAAAGATGTTTCTACTGTCGCTCAATCATTTATTATTACAAGTATTGGCGACACATTGTTAATGGGAACCGGGCAGTCGGAGTATGGTAAAGAACATTTGTATTTCGTGCGGCTTAATGGACTGGCAGCAACCCCTGTTGAAGAGCCGGTCAATAACAAAGATAGTTTACTGATTTATCCCAATCCTGCAGCAAATGGAACTGCATTGTTTGTCAGGAGTGAATACAGGGGAGTAGTCCTGGTCAATATTTATGATGCGGCGGGAAGAAAAGTGCGCTTTGCGCGACAGGATAAGAATGCGGTCGTATTAAGATTGCAATTACCCGTAACGGGACTGGCGCCGGGTTTATATCATGTTGTGACCATGATTGATAAAAAAGAGTACACAAGAAAAATATTGGTAACTGCACGGTAGCAGCGGTTACTGAAAATCAGTAGTCATTCCTGTTCACGGCAACGAGTAGTTTTTGCTAAATGCATAAAATACCGTGATAACACCCTCTTTGCAAAACAACAAAAAATCATACATTAGGTGTAGAGCTAATTTATAGCTGTCATAGCGACTGCTATAAGTCATAAATAATTGGCCCGTTAGAAACGATCAAACTATGGGCTGCATTATAAACCATTAAACC
>CAZGSG010000299.1:0-7343 GCA_964528095.1 uncultured Terrimonas sp. | reverse complement strand
ATAAAGAATAAACAAATAGCTCAGCTCTCCCTTAGCTCATTATCTCTGTTAGCTCTGTGTGAAAGCCCTTACCCATATTTTAAACTTACTGAGAGAATTATACAACCTCATTTGGCGAGGTTCAGTTCTATTGTAGAGATTGAAGAATTGTCCTTCTTGTTCCTGCATCACTAACACAGCAACAGGTTTCGCACAGAGCTAAGGAGTAAATGAGATACGGAGGTGTTAGCCTATTTGATTATTCTTTATTTGTATGAACGAATGAGCTAAGGAGCACTTGCACTAGGCGAAAATGATTATTGCGTGCTGCGGTTATTTATTTGCCGGGTATCGTTATCCATGCCTCGGTTGCCTGTTTATCAAACCTCATCCACATCCACCACCACCACCACACTACTAAACCTCTTCTCCCCATGTAATACAACCACCTGTTCCAACAGATCTTTTTTACATTCCGCGATCAACTTTCCATTCCTCGGCAATTTTAATAACAACTCCATCAGGTATTGATTGCGTACCCTGTTTACGACCGGCTCCGCGGGGCCTGTAAGATATTCTCCGTATTTATTTTTTAATCCCCTTGCATAATGTTCGGCGGCCTGTTCTACGATCTCGCGGATCTTATGTTTGAATGAAAGCTGTATCAGTCTAGAAAAGGGTGGATAAAAAAACTGTTTGCGTTTCTCCAGCTCTTCGACAAACATTTTTTTATAGTCATGTTGTTTCACCTGCATCAGCACCGGGTGACTGGGTTGTGATGTTTGAATCAATACTTTACCCATCGCATCCTTTCTACCCGCCCGGCCACTCACCTGTTCCATCAACTGGAACCCCCGCTCATTCACCCTGAAATCGGCAAAATGCAATAGACCATCCGCATCCAACACACCCACCAGGTCTACATTATCAAAGTCGAGCCCTTTTACTACCATCTGTGTACCTACCAGTATATCGATTCGTCCCTGTTCGAACTGTTGTATCAATACATCATGTGCATTCTTGCCCCGCACGGTGTCGATATCCATGCGGGCAACTTTTGCTTCGGGAAAAGTTTCCTGCAACTGCTCTTCTATTTTCTCTGTGCCGAAATTCTTTTGCATAAAACTATGACTGCCGCAGGCTGCGCAGGTAGTAACAGGCGGATAGGTAGTGCCGCAATAATGACAAAGCAGTTTATTCGTCAGCTTATGATAGGTCAGCGATACATCACAATATTTACACTGCGGTATCCAGGCGCATACGCTACAAACCTGGTAAGGTGTATAACCCCGCCGGTTTTGAAAAAGGATCACCTGTTTTTGCCGGCCAATCACTTCTTTGATCGCATTTACCAGGTGCGGCGACAACATCACTTTCGAACGGTCTTTCTGTTCTATTTTTTTTGTATCGACTATATCGATTGGCGGTAGTCGCACATCCCCATATCGCTGGTTCAATTCCACCAGCCCATACTTACCGGTTGTCGCATTATAATAGGTTTCCAGCGAAGGAGTAGCGCTGCCCAATACAACCCGGGCTCCACCCTCCTGCTCTACCGACTGGAATAGGGTCGCGAAATAAATAGCCGCGTCCCTTCCATTGTACCGGGGTGCTGGCTCCTGTTGTTTGTAGGAGGTATCATGTTCTTCATCACAAATGATCAGTGAAAGATCCTGGTAGGGAAGAAAGATGGAAGACCGGGCACCGAGTACGATCTTTAATTCACCGCTTTTTACCTTATTCCAGATCTCTACCCGTTCATTTTGAGAAAATTTGGAATGATAGATCCCGATATAGCCGCCAAAATGTTTTTGCAGCCGGCGAATGATCTGCGAGGTGAGCGCTATCTCGGGCAACATGTACAATACCTGTTTACCATGCCGGATCGCTTCTTCCATGAGATGGATATATACCTGCGTCTTACCGCTCGAAGTAATACCATGTAAAAGACAGACCGGTTTTTCTTTTAAGGAGTTTCTCACTTCATCCAGTGCTACCTGCTGCGCTGCTGATAATTCAAAATCGATCCTGATATCTTTGGGCAGGTAACGGATCCGGTCCACATTTCTTTTTTCCAACCATACTATCTTTTTTTCTACCAGTCCTTTCAACTGCGCGTCTGATGCACCCGATTTTTTTAGCAGTTCACTCTTTGTTACTTCGCCGGCATTTTTTTGCAGGTAGAGATACCCCAGCAGCAGTTCCATTTGTTTGGGGGCTTTTGTCCAGTTGTTCAGCAGGTCGGCCAGTTTATCTTCATCGTCATATACCGGGTTTAGCAACACATAGGTCTCTTTTTTCGGCGCATAACTTTGTTTCAATGCTTCCCATACAAAACAAACTTTTTTATTGATCAGCCGGTTGATCACCGGGTATACATGGGCGGAATCCAATATTTGCTGTACTTCCGAAAGATTGAGTTCTTTTTTTATCAGCAGCGCTTCCGCTACAATGTATTCGTCATGATCGAGTGCGGAAAAGTCATCGCCATATTCTTCGTTGATCAGTAAGATGGTTTCACTGCTCAGTTTAAAATGTGCAGGCAGCGCGGCGGCCATTACTTCTCCCTCGCTGCACATATAATAACCGGCGATCCATTCCCATAGCTGTAGCTGCTGTTCATACACCACGGGCTCTACATCCAGCAGGTTCAGTATTTCCTTGGGCTCAAAAAATTCCGGTTTATTATTATGGATCTTTTTTACAACGCCGGCATATTTTTTATTCTTGCCCAGGTTTACTTCTACCCGGCAACCCGGTCTTAGCTGTTCCAGCATGGTGGCAGGTACGGCCCAGGTATAATTTTTTGGTAAAGCAAGAGGTATAATGATATCCGCGTACAATAGAAAAGTTTAAGAGCACAATTTACCGATAGTGCACCAGTTTTTAACTACTCCTGCTTTATGATAAAGATATTACCGTCATATACCAGCCCTGAAGGGGTCTTACTATTCACCCAGTTCGGCCACCAGTTTATTGACGATGTCTTTTGCCATTTCTTTCATACGCGTATCGCTGAGCGCCAGGTATTCCGAAAGCGCTGCTTTGAGGCTTTGAAATAAACGCGGTTGTTTTTCTTTATTGGAATTGGCAACGGTGATCGTACCTTTTTTTGCCTGACCGGAGCCTCCTGTTATTGAATAATCAATGCTAAAATCAGGATTGCCGGGTTCTACATAAATACGCTCCTGCGATACATAATACACGAGCAGGAAAACCAGCCAGCCATTTTGATTCAAATGAAAATTGGCGGGATTGGAGCGAAGGGTTATTTCAATATTCCCGCCCTTTAATTTATCCTGCAGTTTTTTTGCATTGGCCTGGTCCACAAAACTGCTGGTAAAAACATTCATCGGCAGCATTACATTCAGTGTAGAACTGGTCTGGATGGTCCATTTCCAGTATAACAGGGCCGGCAGCATCTTGCTACTGGTTTTTTCTGATTCAGATACCCTGTCGGCCGGCAGGGGGCTATCAACCCGGAAGCTGACATAATCGCTTTTTTTCGTGTTTGCCTGAACGGTCTGGGCATAATGACGGCCTACCCATTTATCAACTTTACTCGGGGTAATACAAGCTGGCAGTACCGCGGTCATCGCTACAACGATAATTACCTGTAGAAAAAAAGATTTGTTCATACGTTGAATTATTGAATGGTGGTTATAATTATTGATAGCATACTATTCAATTGGGTGAGTTATAATAAAGCCTGGCAATTTACCCTTTACCGGAAAAACTTATCCTCTTATCCATGCTGCTTTATACGCGACCAGTTTTTCTTCCATTACAGCGTACACTTTTTGTTTCAGCATTTCTGTATCGGCAAGGGTCATTCCTGCTACCGGTATCTCCTGCAGGTACACCAGCCTGCATCGGCCCGGGCTCATCCTGAAAACACTTGTATAGTTCATCCGGCTGTAGGCATCGAGAAACAATACGGGTTTCACCGGTGTTTGTGTTTCGATAGCCAGGCGAAACGCGCCATCATAAAAATCTTTTAGCGGCCGGTTGGTCATATTGAATGTGCCTTCGGGAAATACCATCACTGAAATGCCTTTGGATATAATAGAACGTAGAATGCGAATACTCCTCGCACGGTTGTCTGCGTTGCTGCGATCTACGGTCACAATGGCATTGCGGTAAATAAATCCGAATACCGGCACTTTCGACAATTCTATTTTCCCCAGCGCCCGCACCGGCTGGCGATACGCTTTGGGCAGGATGGCGGCATCGAGATAGGAAATATGGTTGGATACAAAAATGTATTGCCGCGACCTGTCGTGCGGCGTCTCATATATTTTTCGGTGAAAGATAAAAATGAGTGGGAACCAGCAGTCGGCCCATACCATACAAAGCCGGAAAATGAGATTACCTCCCCGTATTCGGCCAAAAAAACTGGCAATGATCGCAAAAGGAAATAATACCAGCATGATGGCTACGAAAAGCAGCAGGGCATAGATCGTATAGATCCATTGCAGCGGTCTTACCAGGTATCGCATCATCTTTTATTTTGATGCTTTTTATCATCGCCGGGGCAATCGCATGACCAGTCCGTATCCAGGTCGATCGTGGTAACGACTTTTGTTTTCAGATCACATTGCGCAAACACGATCCGCACCCGCTGATCGTCGCGGGTCACCCCTTCCAGTGCATATTCCGGACAGGGCCGGGCATTCACATTGCTTTTATTGTAATTGATCTTGCCATCCCGCATGATCTCCTCCACTTCCTGTTGCGAGATTTTCCGGCATTGCATCCGGCATTTGGCATGCTGGGTGTATTCGATATATGCAATGCGACGGTCAAAACCCCGGTTGCGGTCCGGTCCCGCTGCCGGGTCTTTCGGCTGATCCCTGTTCGTGACCGGTTTCACCGGCGTATCCTTTCCCGCCCTTTTTACAAAAAAAAGAACCACGGCCAGCACCAGGATCAGGATATAGGGAAGCCATTTTTTGTTCATAGGGATAAAATTATTGAAAATAGCGATACTGGGTATAGATGGTGGATGATGGGATGATGGATTTTGGGATGATGGATTTTGGGATATTGGATATTGGATGGTGGGATGGTGGATTTTGGAGCCGAAAGATGGGGCAGATCTTTCGCCATTCGATATCTAATATCCCAAAATCCACCATCCAATATCCAAATCTCTAATCCAACATCCCAAAATCCAGCATCCAGCATCCAGTATCCAGTATCCAGTATTCCGTACCTTCGCCCCCAATGGCCACATCCAAAACAGTCGCATTTCATACCCTGGGTTGTAAACTCAATTTTGCAGAAACCTCCTCGCTTTCCCGGATGCTGGAAAATGAAGGTTTTGAGAAAAAAGAGTTTGACGACCAGGCCGATGTATACGTGATCAATACCTGTTCGGTCACCGAAAACGCCGATAAGGAATGCCGGCACCTGGTAAGACGGATCCAGCGCAAATCGCCGGAAAGCCTGGTGGTCATTACCGGCTGTTATGCCCAGTTGAAGCCAAAGGAGATCGCGGAAATTCCCGGCGTGGACCTGGTGCTCGGTGCCGCGGAAAAATTCAATATCGTCCGGCATATCCGGGAACTGGCCAAAGGCGATTCGGCCAAAATCTGCCCCTGTGATATCGAAGAGGTTTCCGGCTTTCTTGCTTCTTATTCACTCAATGACCGCCCCCGAACATTTTTAAAAGTGCAGGATGGTTGTGATTATAATTGTTCGTTTTGCACCATTCCCATGGCCAGGGGCAAAAGCCGGAGTGATAGTATCGATAATGTTGTAGCAAAAGTAAAAGAACTGGCTACCGGCGGCACCAAGGAGATCGTACTTACCGGGATCAATCTCGGCGATTTTGGAAAAGCCCATGCGAATGCCGCCGTTAGTATACATGAGCGGGAAGAAAATTTTTTTGACCTGATACAGGCATTGGAAAAAACGGATGGCATACAACGCTACCGCATTTCTTCAATTGAACCGAACCTGCTC
The DNA here is from genome assembly GCA_964528095.1 of uncultured Terrimonas sp. Classification (GTDB taxonomy): domain Bacteria; phylum Bacteroidota; class Bacteroidia; order Chitinophagales; family Chitinophagaceae; genus CAZGSG01. The sequence continues at coordinate 1,397 of CAZGSG010000299.1, read as the reverse complement.
ACGAATAGTATTATTGAGTTTGTGGCGAATAGCGATAAGTTCATGCCGCATTTTCATATTCCCCTGCAAAGCGGTAGCAATAAGATCCTGGGGCTTATGCGCAGGCGGTATAAAAGAGAATTATATGCGGAACGGGTGAGCCTGATCAAAACACTGATGCCGCATTGCGCGATCGGGGTGGATGTGATCGTCGGTTTTCCTGGTGAAACGGATGAGGATTTTAAAGAGACATTTGATTTTCTGCATTCGCTGGATATTGCTTACTTACATGTGTTTACTTACTCTGAACGCGATAATACGCATGCGCTTAACCTGAAACCGGTTGTGCCGGTACATATCCGCCATGAGCGGAATAAGGTGCTTCGCAATCTTTCTTATATGAAGATGCAATACTTTACCGAGCAACATGCGGGACAGACAAGAAAAGTACTGTTTGAAAAAAATGGGAAGAATGAGATAATGGAGGGGTATACGGATAATTATATTAAGATTAGCACGCCGTATAGAAAGGAATGGGCGAATGAGTTGGTGGATTGGAGGGTTTGATGGGGGGAATGTTAGATGTTAGATATTTGATGTTAGATATTTGATTTTTGGGGATTGAATATGTGGAATAGCAGTCCGCATTCGCTGGGAGGAAATGGGTTGGTGCGGGCAGCCCGCCTTCGCTGAGAGGTTGGGGGATGAAAAAGCCGTAGGGAGGGCTACGGCGGACAAGTGGAACGTACTGGGCTCGAACCAGTGACCCCTACTCTGTCAAAGTAGTGCTCTGAACCAACTGAGCTAACGTTCCGGGCCGGTAAAAATAATGGCTAGTTTAATGTCGGCCAATATCTACACGAGAGTTTTCTTTATTATTCCCTAATAATTTCAACAATTCATTCGCATTACTATAAATCCATTAATCAGGCTTTATAGTATATGAAAGTAGAAAGGACAATGCCTTCAAATAGTTAATTTTTCCCTCCCTGCAACTTTTCGGGCTATAAATTGTCTTTTTAATAGGATGAAGAAATACCAGGCGACGATACAATTTGAAATGACAGACGATTTTATGGAACTGGTGCCCCCGCACCGAACCTATATCAATTTCCTGATCAATAAAAACGTGGTCGACCAATATGCCGTGAGCATGGAAACCCAGCGGGTCTGGATCACTATCAATGCGGAAGACAAAATGGAAGTCGAAAAGATCCTGAAAAAATCTCCCCTGTTCCGGTTCTGGACATTCGAAATAGATGAACTGTTTGTATTGGATGGACAGCATTACAGGTTGCCGGCTGTACAACCGAATTAAATTCAAAAGTCAAAATTAAAAATTAAAAAATGGCCTCCGATGGTGGTTAAGCCATTTTAATTTTAGATCAGTGGTATGCGGGAATTTCTTTAGAATCATT
>CAZGSG010000298.1:0-7373 GCA_964528095.1 uncultured Terrimonas sp. | reverse complement strand
TGCCCCACGAAATTTGCTTGGTGTAAGAATATTCTGCAATTACTGCCGAATCACCGTAATTAAATATACCTTCCTTTAAACGTTTATGCTTATTTATCTCATCGACCCACTCTTTTCCCACATACCTGCTGGAAGTTTCAATTAGAGTTGATACGAATTTGGGCCTTTGTTCAATTATTATCTTTTTTTCCAATGCGGGATCAATAGTGTAATAAGGCCAAATGGATGAGATATCAAGCTTGCCGCAATCAATTAATTCCGTCAACAAATAGTCTAATCCAATTTTTACTGCTGTAATTCTGGGTCGTTGAAATGGAAAATCCAGCGACAATTTCTTAAGATGTTGCTGAAGTTCTTTCTCATACGCTTGACTGACTTGATTGAGTTCAGCTTTTTCATCTGTAAGCGTTATCCAACGATGTGCAATATTTTCTTTGGCAAGGCCAGTGGCTTTCGCGAGAAAATACAGCCAGTTTTGATGGGAGCTAATAATCTTCAAATAATCGTCGGTATCCTGAATGTTTTCAAACGGTTTTACTTTTTCGCTATGTCTAAATTTTTCATCGGCTGGAAATTGCAAGCTGAATCCGATTCCTAATTCACGGGCTGGTGGATCAGGTATTTCGTTAACTAATCCAAGGTTGGAGAGCGCTTCGATAGCATTTGCTCGAATCTTTAAATTGTCTGAAATCGCCATTTCTTTTAATGCTGCTGAATACCCTATAATGGACTCTTCGGAATCAACGGACATCAATAGGGCAATCTCTGAAAAGAGAATGGGATTTTGAGTTGATTTTTTTACATAATCGTTGTGAAGGGTGCTTAAAATATCAAGATCCTTTCTCGCCATTTCTGCAATTATTGTTTTTGCGGTCGCACTAATTACCTTCACTTTCATATTGGCCAAGTACACTAACAACATAACCAAACCATCTTTTTGTTTCACGGGCTTAAATTCCGGCACTTGACGCTGCTCAGCATTTCCAAATAATCTTTCTAAATAGCATTCAATTTCCTCCCAAATCCGGACCGGGTTAGGATCTCCGCAGATTAATGGTAGAATCTCATCCCATGAAGCCAACATACTGTCCGGATCTTTTGATTGCATAATATCTTCCGTGAGGGTGCGCAACGCAAGCCCACGACTTTCAACTTCATTGATTTTTTGAAAGGCACGTATTGCATGTAATCTTGTTCCGCCATCATAGAACGAAGACCAGCCCGATGATGAGGAATGGCTCAATGAACGATCCGCCAATTGACGGGCAATCGTTTCATCCCCCAATTCCATGGCCCGGATACTGAACAGGGAAAAGAGCTCACTTTGCCGACCACCTTTCAGATTAAGCTCTAACATTTCTTTCAAATTGTCTAATGTTAGGGTTGGCGATATTTTTTTGACAATTTTTTCCCACGAGAAATATGAGTTTGCCTTGTCTTCCAATTTAAATAGTGACTTAAAGTCGCCAAACGAATCGACTTTCGAAAGTACGTCTGCTTCGATGACATGTTCATGGCCCGGCATCAGGACTAGTTCATTACGTGATTCAGCAACTTTGTTGGGCTTATTTTCGGTTATTACTAAATCGTCCAATGTTATGCCATTTTCATCTAAAACGTCTTGGATAGTTTTTATGGTTTCCGGACGATTGCGCTCAAGGCAATAAACGTTGATGGATTTGATTAAGAACCGTATTTGATTCTCGAATGAAAATCTATTGAGTAACTGGAATTGTTTTTTTAGTAATTCCTTTAATACATCACTGGTACTATCTTCAGCTATGTAAAGAAGCAGCTTTACATAGATAAGCGAGACGTTGGTTATTTCTAATTCCGAATTTGCATGGGAAATTATCGAAGACAGAGTCAGCGACAACCCATCCTCGAACGCGATAATGCCATTATCCATTTGCCAAATGAATTGTTGAATACCTATGCCAAAGTCAATGGAAAATCCGATTTCAAGGACCTGACGTGCCCCATTGTAAAATGGCGACCTTTCAACGGTTTGCTCTAAATGCGGCAAAAAACCAAGAAACAGTGTTAGCCTTTTTGCTGCTTGTTCAGGTTGTATTGCATTCACTTTCATAAGCCATTCCATCCACCTGTTGAATTGATAGTCTTTACGATAGCCTACACTGAATGATTCCTTAAGACTTTGGCTCAACCATAAAAGTGCATTTTCCTTTTCATCTAGATGCGTCCACGCTTTTGCATGCAGGAAACATTCATCAACCCGGCCACTCGTATCATGTTCCTGCAGCATGTAGCTTTCTATGGCTTTCAGTTCAGGCACAATAGTTTCTTTCGGATACCTATGATCATAAGCTCGTACTAAGATTTCCCGAATGATTTCAGGCTTCCAGAACTTTTTATGGGTTTTGATTTCCTGAACTAAATTATCCATGAAGCCCTTAAAGATATCTTCACCCCATCCAGAGACAGCATCCAATAGAAAATTGAAGTAATCCCTCTTCATTCTATCAAGGCTATACCAGGTCGTGTTGTGCTTCGATGGCATGGGATAGTAAAAGCGTATAACGGGGAGTGCCCTTTGCCATACGTCTTGCGGACCGGTATTAGTTAACCCATTTGCCTGAAGTTTTGCCATTAATACCAGCTTCCGTTCAAATTCCACACGTAGCTGGTCATCCGAGTGAGACGCGTCTTTTACAACTCCCAGGATGTTGGGGTCATCGCCGGTTAAAACCAAAAGTGTATTCAACAAAATTCTTTCTGAATAATCGTTAAACGTTAGATCCGGAGTGGCGCTGGTATTGCTTTTTAGTTCAGGCTGCGGCACATCGTGAATCCACAGCTTAACCTCCGCCAAATCTTCTTTTGCGCTGTATAACAATGCAGCAATTCTCAGCTTTTTATAGTTTGAGTACTGCCACTCATTCTTTTTGGCTTTAAGCATCGTTAGAAACCCCTTAGCCTTGGAAATCTCGCCAGTTTGCATACTATATTGCACCGCTTCAATAATAGCACTTGAATAATAATCTGTATGGCAAGTGGCATTATTAAGCCATGTATTTATCAATATGTCGTGCTCTATCCAATTATCCTGCTTCATATAGGTCTTAGCAGAAGATAAAAAAAGTCGATTGCTTAGACCAGTTAACTCTTTGGCATCGAACGTGTCGCCATCTTTCAGGTTAATGCTCGATAGTATGTTAACAACGGACTGTGCTTTTTCAAATAACGCGGTTGTGCCAGCCCAGTTCTCCAGAAGTTCAGTCGTGCGATATAATTCATGCGGTTTATGGGGGAAAACAATTCCCGTTTTTGTGATTTCATCAGGCATAGCTAGTGTATACACAAGCTTTGCTTCTTGCTTTTCATCTGCATTAAAAAGCCATTGTGCACAGTCTAATGCATAAGACTTATTTACTAGCAACTGTGAATCATTGCGAATAAGTTTTTTAGCCGCATCAATATTCCCCAACTGGATAAACTCTTCTACATAGGATGAAACTCCGGTATGTCTGCCCCGACTTTCCAACTCATTTAATGCTAGCAGGTACCGTAAAGTGATATTGGGATCATTGTTCGTTTGCCCCACCAACAATCCTGTTTTTATATTCGCCTCGATCTCTTCCTCTGGCCGGAATTTTAAAAGTTGATCGGTAAATGCCTTTGGATTGGCCATTTGCAGAAATTCATCAATCTTACCGGCATGATATAAATGATAAGCGGCATTCCATTCTGGTTCTGTATTTGATTTTTGATAAAAACCGGCCAAATCAACATGAAAGGATACGTCTTTATTTTTATCAAATTCATCGGTCAATATCGAGGTAGCTGTTTTTGCGAGTAAGAATTGGCGAAATGAGTTATGAAAAAAACTGAGTGAGTTGCCCACGTTGTTAAATAAGAAAATAGCCTTACGCTTAAACGCATGCTGTACTTCATCGCTCAGGTTCCATTCAGCTATGAAGGATAAGGGAATTGGGCCCTTGATCCTGGCACATAGCCCCAGCAAATGTCTTAAGTTCAGATTCGTTTCTAGCTCTGCCCAAAATTTTTCATAATAAAGATTGATGTCACCATCTATTGGTAAGAATTCGTTATCGGGCAAAAAATTTCCATCCTGATTTATCTTATTGACTACATAGGAAAGATACAAAGGATGCCCCTGTGACAACGTATATAATATTTCTTTCTGCTCGCTAGTCAATGAAACAGTAACGACTTTGGTAATGTAATTTTCTACGTCTTGCTTAGTCAGACGGGCCATCGTTACACTACGATCCTTGGCCTTCCATGCCTGCTGAATTTCCTGCGGTAACGATTCCAATTCAAATGATTGACTGCCCAAAACAATAAAGACCCCTTCAGGAATATCTTTCGGCAATAACAGATCAGTCAAAAATGATTTTTGAACGCTGCTATACCTCGGTACATGATCTAATCCATCAATGAGGAGTATGGTTTTTTGTCCTGAATTATTATATTCCACTGTCAACTCCTGGAGTTGTCTTTCAAATACTTTCTTTAAGAAACTGATGTCCTTAGCGAGTAGCGATTGCTCCTTATAAATACCATCAGCCTTTAGTTGAGAAACTAAATCATAATAAAATGTCATGGTTTCACCGCGCTCACGATCATTCTTAAAAGCTGAAGGGGATGTAAAATCAAAAGCATAATAGCGAATGCTTCTTTCTTTACGATTCTTCGACCATTCAGTTAGTAATGTTGATTTGCCTGTACCTGGACCGCCTAACAAAAAAACATATCCTGCACTGTTTTGCTCAATTAATTTGTCCAGCGTTTCTTTAGTTTCTGTAATAGGTTGATAGCGATCAGGATCAATTAGTAAGTCATGGTTAAAGATGGTTGAGAACATACCTTCCCATCCAAAATGCTTAATGATTTCAGAGGCACTAAAGTCAATGGGCTTATCTTTATCAACCACTTTTTCCAGCAGAAATCTTGATAATGCCATTAAGTGACTATTCTTAACACTCGAACCACTACTGGTCCCGAATTCTTCGAGTTTAAAGTCAAGATTTATTTCAAAGCTTTCTACAAATTCTTTCCATTCATTGCCTTTTGTAGTTAAGCCGCTTTTAAATTCAGCGAAAACATTGGACCATTTTGCTGAAACTGGTTGCTGATTTTTTATATTGAACCATACCTCGCGGATAAAATCAGTAAAAGTTCCAATTTTGTTTGTACCATCTTTAACATGATCACCCGTTGAAGCAGGCCGGTTGGAAAGTAAGTGGACTTTCAATTCTTTCAAGCTGCCCGTGTGTTTTAATTTAATAGCTTTCCATCCATCGAATATTTCTGGTAAAATGTTTTTTAGGTCAACATAAGTAAAAGGCTCACGTTTTAATAGGTTACTCCATTTTACCTGGAATGCATGAATTGCATTTTTGGTGGAATATTGAATATCATCCAGCGTAAGCGCTTCATTGTCTGCCACCTTGATCCATTCAAGTTCATTACGTACCAGTTCTTTGTATGTGAAGGAAGCAAAAGCGTCAAACTGAGGTTTTTTTCCGCTTAAATCAATTCTGTCACCATCTGATGGAGCTTTTCTTTTCATTGTATAAATTAAGAAAAAATGCTACTTATTTTAATCCAGATAGATTGAAGCTAATCGCCCTAATATATCGCTTCACAATAAGACTGTAGCCTTTGGGTTATCACTTCTTCAAAATGTACTGGGCTTATGTGATGCAGCGAATTCTGATCCGATAAAAGATGGGGCTTCATTTCTTTATAACATTTTTGTGTACATGTCAACCTTTACCAAAATAATCAATTTCCTTTAAACAATCCCAGACTCAGATTGCCCGAGGGGCAAAAAATGCCTTTCCTTCATTTCTTTCCGAAATCACAACAAAAGCCACAGGTTTTATTACTACCACTTAGATCTATCAATCTTTTTAAAGACATCGGGGTTTTTCTCGAAGACTTCTACGTAAGTATCCAGGGCATTGCGTCCCACTGGTTCACCTATGTTGAGGTTTTTTATGCTAGATAATGGCTTTAGGGAATCAAATTGTGCAGTGGCCAATCGGCTGTCAAGGATAGCCTCTTTAAACGCCTGATAACTGTCATCATGCTTAACAATAAACAGGCTATTTAGCGAAGAGGCAAACATATCTGCGAGTTGTAGTGATCGGTGAGCTTTGCTGTCCCCGGTGATAAAACTATTAATATTAAGCCTAAGATTATGCTTCCGAGAACCATGCCCGGCTTCTGTGTCGGGAACATCATTGGTTAAAAAATCAATCATTCCACGCCAGTAGTTAATAGAGTGAGTATTGTCGAAAGTTATGTCCAGCGGCCCTTTTCCCTTCGTCGACCAAGAATGGCAATGTGATACAAAACAGGGCAGTGTAGGATCCAACATAAACTTCTCAAATCCACTTACTATTTCCTGATAGTATTTATGGCTTTCTAAAATATAACTTAGTAACTCATGATGATCTCTGTCTTGCGTTGCCTTATAAAGAGCAAGTACAGCATCGTAAAAATACTTTGCATCTGTCCCAGATCTTGATCTGACCCAATTTACAAAGCAACTGCACATAGTACGATATAGGACATAATCCCAAACTTGTGTACCAGTTGCATGTAGCAGGTTTGCAGTTAAAATATTGTACTCATTCTTGCTAATGTCTGCTCCGGCGTGATGAAATACAGTCTCTATTAGCCGGTCTACGATATTAATTGCTATGTGGAACTCTTTGTGAACAACAAAAAAACGAATCCGGTTGTCTTCAATCAGCTCATTGTTAAAACATTTTATCAGTGCCTTCTTTTGAGCTCCTGATTTTCTGATTTTTTTAAAATGCAATTCGTCTGCGCTGGTTATTGAAAGGAGATGTGCTAATATAAAATTAGCCTCTTGTTCGGTGAAATTATGTGACACCAGCGTATAAGATGGCTGATTAAGATCTAATAAGTTGTCTCCAGAATTACCTGCTTCGTCAAAATATAGCATAACTCGACGATGCATTTAAAGCTTAAACAATGAATATCAAATCGTTGTAAATCTGTTTGTTTTGATGTTTCCTTTCCGAATGGACAAACGGGACTTCTCTAAGAATCTTAATCTTATACTAATTCATAATTCTCGTTTCCAATAAAGATTCAAAATTGTTGCAATTTCCGACTGATGTTTTATCTGGTTATTTAAACCAACATAGAGATCTTCCATATTTCTTTTTGAAGGCTTCGATGTTTGCATTATGTTTTCGTGTTCTTCTGTGTAAAGAACCTTGCGCGCATTTTCTAAAACATTTATTCCTTCACGAAAAGTTAGACTTTGCATAAAAACGGAGTCGAGTAAATTATTCTTTGATGCAAAAAATCTGAGTTCATTGATAAGTGCTTCATTCTGTTTCTTGGCA
>CAZGSG010000297.1:0-7373 GCA_964528095.1 uncultured Terrimonas sp. | reverse complement strand
TTTAGGGGAAATGGTCATCTCCAAAAAATTTTTGAGATAACGAATAAATTAAATCCAGATGTGGTGTTTCAAACAGGGGATCTGTTTGACGCCAGGTCGAGATTATCTGAGGCCGTCTTAACCCCTTTCAAAGACATGAAGGCGCCCCATTACTTCGTTGAGGGTAACCACGACAAGGAAGTTGGTATTGAGCAAATAAGACGACTGTTAAAGAATATCAGGACTAACTTCCTTGAGAATGAGATTGCTTCGTTTGGAGAATTACAAATTGTTGGTTTGAAACACATGCGTGCCGACAAGAATAGTGTCGATCTGCATGCCACCGGGGGCGAAACAATCCAGGACGTATTGTCACAATTACCTGTTGATACAACCAAGCCAACTATCATGCTTCATCACAGTCCAAATGGAGAAGTTTATGCGAATGATCTTAAGATTGATTTACTCCTGGCAGGACATACTCACAAAGGCCAGTTATTTCCATTAACATTTGTTGCTAAAATTTTCTTCGACTATAATGATGGACTGCATAAGTACCGGGACCTTAATATCTATGTGGGTGAAGGAGTCGGTACAATGTATACTCCTATGCGAATCGGCACAAGAAGTGAAATCTCATTTATTACCCTGGTACCCGAATAGTCAGTGCAGCCGTTGCATTTATAAAATGATTTAAGTTTCGTTAGATAGATTATCATCTCTGCTGTACAAATTATCTTATTCAGGGCTGTTAAATCCCGATGGTATTTTCTCTTTTGCGGATTTGGACACACAATTCCGCAATATGGAAACAGTTTGAAAATGAGAAGGTCGGAATTTTGTTTTGAAATAAAACAGTAAAAATGATGAGCAATCAAATTCAAAACAACAGAAATAGAAAAATTAGTTTTAGCGACGATTTTTCAATGACAATCAACGGAGAAGCAGCCTACGGTAATACTACCTTTCCCGTAATTAATCCTGCTACCGAAGAAGTATTCGCATACGCTCAGGAGTGTTCTTCCGAACAACTCAATGAGGCCGTTCAGACTGCCCAAAAAGCATTTACCAGTTGGTCTACTACTCCAATTGAAGTGCGCCGGGAAAAAATGTTTGCTATAGCCGATGCAATTGATGCTAACATTGAACCTCTTTCAAAACTTCTTACGCTGGAGCAGGGAAAGTCTGTTGCCGCTTCGAGAATGGAAATACAAGGTGCCATGTCCTGGTTGCGTGGAACAGCAAAACTGGAGATACCTGAAGAAAGAAGAGAGGTAGGTGACAGTATTGCAACAGTAAGACACATCCCTTTAGGAGTTGTTGCAGCTATTCCCGCATGGAACTTCCCTGTAAATCTTTCATTTCTCAAAATTGCGCCTGCACTTTTAACCGGCAATACAATAATTTTAAAACAATCTCAATTCACCACATTGGCCATGTTGAAAATTGCTGAAATCTGTCGTGATATTTTACCAGCAGGTGTGTTCAGTGTCATTTCTGGTTCAGGCGGCCTCGGTGCAGAAATGTCTTCTCATCCTGGTATTGCAAAGGTGAGCTATACTGGTTCAACTCCTACCGGCCGTAAGATCATGGAGAGTGCAGCAAAAACGCTAAAGCATCTTACACTGGAGTTAGGAGGCAATGACGCAGCAATTGTTCTGCCGGATGCTGATGTAACAACTGTGGCTCAAACACTCTTCTGGTGCTCTTTCACCAATTCAGGACAGATCTGTTTGGCAACAAAAAGAATCTATGTACACGAAGATATTTACGACGAATTCGTAAAAACGTTTGTTGCTATGATCGGTAACGTTAAGGTAGGAAATGGCCTGGATGGAGATACTGTTTTCGGACCGGTCTCCAACAAGCCCCAATACGACCGTGTGATAGACCTGATCCGTGACAGCATAGATAACGGTTATGAAATCCTTGCAGGTGGTTTACCATCGGAGACAAAAGGCTTTTTTATTCCACTTACCGTGATCGGCAACCCTTCTAAGGATTCCCGGATCGTAAAAGAGGAACAGTTTGGACCCGTTATCCCAATTGTGAAGTTCAAAGATGTTGAAGAAGCAATTGAGGAAGCAAACGCTGTAGAATTTGGCTTGGGCGGAACGGTATGGACAGGTAATACAGAAGAGGGGATCAGGATTGCACAACGGATAGAATCGGGAACCGTTTGGGTAAATCAATTTATACAAGTTGCACCGGAAGTGCCGTTTGGCGGAAGAAAACAATCCGGGTTTGGCTCTGAAGGTGGTTTGGAAGGACTTCTGGCATACACCACTCCACAAACTATATGGTCAAAAAAGTAAGTTAACAGCTTTTAATATCTAAGCTATCGGCGTGATGCCTAACAACAACAGGGATTGTTCTATTAATTAGAACAATCCCTGTTATACTATGAAAAAACAATCAATCAGAGATTTTTCAATTCAGCCAAAAGACCTTCACCTACACCTTTTGCAGATTGTGGATTTTGCCCGGTAACAACTCGTTGGTCAACAGTAACGTGTGGTTGCCATAAACCTGATTTCTCAAATTTTGCTCCACGGCCAATCAACTTGTCTTCCAACAGGAAAGAACAACGTTGTCCAGTTCTACGGTACTTTCCTCTTCATTAGTAAAGGCATTAATTTTTTTTCCGTCAACTAAATATTTTTCGTTACTCAACTTAATATTAACCAATCCGGCGGGGCCGTGGCAAACCGCAGCCACTATGCATCCGTTTTCATAAATCCTGGCTGCGATATTTGTCAGTTCTGTATTGTCGGCACAATCCCACATTGCCCCATACCCTCCTGCAAAGAAAATAAATCAAAAATGGTACTCCTTTAGGAAATCGCCGTTTAATTTTCTGTGAGATTTTCCTATGTAGGAAAATTTTTTTGTTCCCCTACAGGGCAATTATCTAAGTCAAATAATTGAAGATTTTCTGATTTCAATCAATAAATGCCCTTTTTCGTAGGATACAGCCCCCTATACATAGTAAAAACGGCAATCCTTTAAGGAATTGCCGTTTAATTTTTTGTGAGATTTTCCTATATAGGAAAAAATTCTCGCTCCCCCTGTTAGACTTGAACTAACGACCCTCTGATTAACAGTCAGATGCTCTAACCAACTGAGCTAAGGAGGAATATTTTATTTCCCTCATCCAACACCAAAAACTCCGGCACTTGAAATCGGGGTTGCAAAAATAAGGATTTTCAGTTTCCGGAGAAATGAAATAGCAGATTTATTAATTGATCCCGGTAATTTTTTTGCTCAGGGAATTATCAATGTTTTGCTATTTATTTTAGTAATTTCGTTGAATCGCCCGCTCACCCTGTATTACACATGTTTTATACCGCTGATCTTCATACCCATTCCCATTATGCGAAAGCAACCAGCAAGTTCCTTAACCTGGAGACCCTTTACCAATGGGCACAGATAAAAGGTATCCAGGTGATCGGCACCGGTGATTTTACACATCCGGGCTGGTTCAAAGAACTAAAGGAGAAACTGGAACCGGATGGCAGCGGCTTATTCAGGTTAAAAGAACCTCCTGTCTTACCCGCTCTGCCTGGTATTCAACATAGCGATAGCGATCCGCGGTTTTGTTTATCCACCGAGATCTCCTGTGAGTATATGGCGGACCATAAAAAAAGGGTGGTCCATAATCTTGTATATGTTCCTGATTTTTCAACAGCCGAACAGCTTATTAAAAAACTGACCTCCTTAACTGATCTGGCATTGGATGGCCGGCCCACGATCGGTATTTCCTCCCGTGACCTGTTGGAAATTGTCTTGTCGACCTCCGATCGCAGCCACCTGGTGCCCGCGCATGCATGGACACCCTGGAACGCGGCTTTGGGATCCATCAATGGCTACGATAGTATAGAAGCTTGCTATCGCGACCTGGCTCCATTCATCTTTGCGCTGGAGACCGGTCTTTCTTCCGATCCGGCGATGAACTGGCAATTAAGCGCTCATGATCGTTATGCGATGATGTCGAGTTCCGATGCGCATTCACCACAGAAATTAGGGCGGGAGGTAAATTTATTTGATACGGAACGGAGTTATGATGGATTGTTCAATGCTGTTAAAACCGGAAAAGGATTCAAAGGGACCTATGAGTTTTTTCCGGAAGAAGGAAAGTATTCCTATGATGGTCATCGCAATTGTGGTGTTTCACTTAGTCCTGATGAATCCAACGCATTAAACAATACCTGCCCTGTATGTAAAAGAACAGTTACCATCGGGGTAATGAACACGGTGGCTAAATTAAGTGATCGTGCTGCACCGAAACAACCCGCTACTGCTCCGGGATTTGAATATATTATTCCATTGCCTGAAATACTTTCAGAAATACATGGCACTGCTGTGGACAGTAAAAAAGTTACGCAGGTCTATATTAAAACGATCAGTGCTTTTGGCAATGAGTTCAATGTATTAAAAGAAACAAGTACCGCTGATATTGGCCGGTATAATCCTATGCTGGCTGAAGCAATTCGGCGTATGAGAGCGGGAGAGGTAAACCGTGTGGCTGGATATGATGGTGTGTATGGAAAAATTACGGTATTTGATAAAGAAGCGGTAGTACCTGCTACAGCACAATTGACTATGTTCTGAAAAAAAGATGAACAGGATATAGCTATATTATGCTTAACCCAGGACTTTTAAACAAGGGAAATCTATCTATCACCGAAACATATCCCAAAACCCCTGCTTGTCCTCCACCCCCACATATACCCCATCTTCCCGCGGCTCTACCGGCCAGTGTTTCAGGTAATACCCTTCACCTGATATATTACGCCCGTTTTTCAGATCGAATTTGTAGCGGTGCACGGGACATACCACATTGCCCAGGGCATCGATATACCCGTTTGCCATCATTCCACTTGCATGCGGGCACTGGTAAGCAAACGCGAAAAGTAGTTCGTTAAATTTGCCGATACAGATCTTTTTGCCTTCCAGTTCGGCGACAGCGATCTGGTTGTCGGCAAATGCGATGCCGGCCACACTATCGGCGATCTTATGCCAGGTATATGTTTTTGCAGACATACAGGGATAGGCGTTGTAAAAAGAGAAAATTAATAGAGGAACTCTGTTTTATACGGGTATCTTATCCTGTAACTCTCCCGTACTTTTTGGAGTATCGTAGCGCGTAAGGCATCGATGTTCTTTTTTTCTATCGCGGAAATAAATACGGCATTGCCATTGGTCTCATTGTTCCATCTGTCACGCAGGTCCTGTAGTATTTCTTTTTTGGTGCTTTCTTCCAGCCATTCATCAAAGGTCTTTTGCTCATACAGGTCCATCTTATTGAAAATGGTGATGATCGGCTTTTCAAATGCTTTTAATTCCTGCAGGGTTTTATTCACCACACCGATCTGTTCTTCATAATTGGGATGTGATATGTCTACCACATGCAAAAGAATATCTGCTTCCCTTACCTCATCCAGCGTGCTTTTAAAGCTTTCTACCAAATGGTGGGGAAGCTTGCGGATAAAACCTACTGTATCGCTCAGCAAAAAAGGAGTGGTATCAAAAACGACTTTGCCGGTGGTCGTATCAAGTGTGGCAAATAATTTATTCTCGGCAAATACATCGCGTTTGCTGAGCAGGTTCATGATGGTCGACTTACCCACATTTGTATAGCCTACCAGCGCTACGCGTATAAACTCACCACGGGCCTGGCGTTGGGTCTGTGATTGTTTGTCGATTTCAGCCAGCCGCTTTCTCAGCAAAGTGATCTTATCTCTTACAATACGTCTGTCCGTTTCGATCTCACTTTCACCCGGGCCTCTTGTACCGATACCACCACCCAGCCGCTCAAGGTGTTTCCACATCCCCCGCAGTCTTGGCAGGATATACTGATATTGCGCCAGTTCTACCTGCGCCTTGGCCTGGGCTGTTTTGGCTCGACGGGCAAAAATATCAAGGATCAGATCGCTTCTGTCGATGGTCTTGGCTTCAAGTACCTTTTCAATATTATTGATCTGCGCGCCGGTCAGTTCATCATCGAAGATGACGGTGCGGATGCCTTTATCTTTCACATAATCTCTTATTTCCTCCAGCTTACCCTTGCCCACAAAGGTTTTACTGTCGGGGTGCGCCATTTTCTGGGTGAACCGCTTTACGGTAATAGCACCGGCTGTTTCTGCCAGGAAAGCCAGTTCATCGAGGTATTCCTGCACCTGCGGTTCGGTCTGGTCCTTATGTACCAGGCCCACCAGCACTGCTTTTTCTTCCTGTTGTATTACGTTCTTCTTGTCTAACATTTTATAAAATCAAAGGTCAAAAGTAGAAAATAAAAAAGCGATCCATCGATGCGGATCGCTTCTATTATATCATTGGTCGTAAAATCATGCCATTCCTGCCCGGGTTCTCTTCTTGGGCAGCTATTTCTACAGGCCACTTATCGTCAGGCCGATAGAATACGGCTTCACGTTGGGCCCCAGTCCGTCTTTAAACAAAGAAGTCAGCTGGTAGCTTCCGTAAAGGCTAAAATGCCCCAATCCAACCCTGGCTGTACCTGAGAGACGGGTGGTATTAAAGAATTTCTTACTGGCTTCTTTCATCGTGTAATTATTGAGCGTACCGCCACTCCTGGTTTCCAGGTCGCGGTTGGTAGTATGCGCATTCAGCATGGTACCTACTTTCACCCCGATAGCGAATTTTAAGCTTTTGTCAGAATTGTAGGGATTGGCCGTATACCGGAACTCGATGGGCGCTTCCAGGTAGGCTGTCACCAGCTTGGTTTTTTTGAAATGGTTGGTATCTGCCTGGTTGCGGAACTGGATAGTCGAGGTATTATCCTTGATGCCGACATAGGTTTTCTTGAACTTTATATTATCTGTCGAGATGCCCGGTCCGAAAGCCATACTCAGCTTGGGATTGGTTTTGAACGGGAAATCGAACATAAAATAAACATTGATGCTTTTGGAAAAGCCGCCGATATTGATGCTATCAGGCTGTCCGCCCCAGCCGGCATAGCCTAATTGCAGCATAAAATGGTCGTTGGCACGGTTAGCGAGATTAAGGGCCGGCTTTTTCTGTTTTGGAACAACCGACATAGTCGAGTCCTGGGCAAATAAACCATTCAGTAATAAACAACTCAGCGATACGAGTAAGACTTTCTTCATAAATCTGGTTAAGGGGGCAAATATATTTTTCTTTCGGTTAAAGTTTGGTTAAGAAGGAAGTAATAATCAGAATTTATTACTTTTGCAGTCCGATCTGCGAAATTAGCCTTGTTTTGGTAAAGTTCACGGTTTGGAAGTTCCGGATTCGGGGTTAAATGCTCCGGGAGTAATTTTAAAGTTCTTATTTATACATATTTGCTGTTTCGGCAGCTTTGGACCCTTAGCTCAGCTGGTTAGAGCACCTGACTCATAATCAGGGGGTCGTAG
>CAZGSG010000296.1:0-7392 GCA_964528095.1 uncultured Terrimonas sp. | reverse complement strand
ATATGGTCCGTATGCTCATGAGAAACAAAAATCGCCCTCACTTTATTCATTTCCAGGTTCAGTCGTTGCATCCTTTTTTCTGTTTCCCTGCAAGAAATACCCGCGTCAACAAGAACGGCCTCCTTGTCGTTGCCAATATAATAACAGTTTCCGTTGCTTCCGGAATTTAGCGAACTGATAAAAAGGGACATAGTGACTGTAAGATAATAATAATCCAGCCACCGACTTACCATGCCCTGCCTGATCTTATCCCCAGGTGTAGACAATAAAATTTACCGCCTTAAAAACAAAACTGATTAAATGGAATAAAATGAGAGTAATGATTGATTTTCTCTATTGGTGTTCTTTTTCCAACACCTGTTCAATTGCTTCACCAATTGCTATACTTAGTTGGGTTTCCTTGTCAGAATCAGTATGTACCCATTTACTGATCTGGCCTTCTTTTATTTGCCTGATTTTTTGTTCAGGTAAAAAGGAAATAGTATTCCCCGCAGTATGATCAGGGTAATTAAACCCATCAACTATATAATAAGGAGAGGAATGGTGTAATTGCGCCTTAGCTTCCAGATTGACAATATGCGATGACTGTTCCAGTGGAAGCATGATCCTGATTTTAAATGCTTTTTCCATAACAGTAATTTTAAAGTGACTGATAGGACTTTCGATTTTCATGCCAAAAAACCTTACTGTTTTTTAACTTTCCTAGCATGGGGAATTGTCTCTACATTAAACATTTACTGGAAAGGAATTTGGATTTGAACTACCTATAAGTAACTCATCTCCGGAATAAAAACAAGTGTTAGCAGATACTTTAAATAAAATCAAAGCCCGGTAGTAACCGGGCTTAAACTAAAACCACGCATCTGAAAAAATATACAACAAGGATGAAAAACTAAAAGAAGAAGTTGACTGATATTGAATTTTAAGACCGATAAATACCGGTTTGGTTTTTTAAAGGATTTGGACAGTATTTCCCAGAGAGATATTGGATAGATTGATAAAGAATATCAATCAACTTCTAATACAAATGTAAAAGAGTGGCCGGTTGCAGTCAAGCGTGAAAGATCGAATTTCAGGAACAAAAATTACATCAGGATGCTAGTAGGAATACCCGTATTTTAAAAAATAAATAAATATTTTCTGTTTTTATAGCGACCAAACCGAACTGGAATCGTCCCGCTCATATAAGCCGGCCTGACAACCTGAGTTCTATATAGCTCTAATGCAGACAGATATAATTAATGGTGAATTAAGTCGTTCAAAATATCAAGAAAGGGTGATTGTGCAGGGTTGATCTTTTTTTTTGCGTCATCGATGCCAAACCATCGGGCTGCATCAACTTCCGGAAACAAAGAATACTTTCCCGAGCGGGGAGGCCATTCCATTTCGAATGTATTACTTTGGAAATTACTGGTGTCCATATCACCTTTTGCAGCCCAGGCATAGACCAGTTTCCCTGATTTCTGGCGAATGGTTCCCAATTCAATCAGTTCCCCTTCAATTTGGCTCCCGGTTTCTTCAGCAAATTCACGCCTGGCAGCATCTATTGCCCATTCTTTTTCCGTAAACTCTCCTTTAGGGATCGACCATGCTCCCTCGTCTTTGTTTTTCCAGAAAGGTCCCCCGGGGTGTACCAGCAGAAATTCTGGTTTTTCATTAACCAAACGATATAAGAGTATGCCTGCACTGTTACGTTTGTTCATGGGTTATATTTGTTCGGAGATGAGCTGATGATACAAAATCCTTTAAGTATGCGCCCTTACTAAAGTTATCGGATTTGGGTCTTTTATAAAATTTTATCCCAGGCACTCGGTGTTACATATCAAACAATTTGAATGGCTGTTTGTTGAAAATAATATTCCATTATACAAACCCAAAGCATTTTAATTTTTTAACTAATACTATATGTTACCTAACGGCACAGCAGCACCTTCATTTTCTTTGAGCAGTTCTCCGGACCAGCGTTTAAGCCTGGAAGATTTAAGAGGGAGAAAAGTGATTCTTGCATTTTATCCTGCAGACTGGAGCCCCGTTTGCAGTGATCAGATGGCTCTTTACAACGAGACCCTCCGATTCTTCGAAAAAAGCAATGCACAGCTAATAGGCATTTCAGTAGATAGTAAATGGTGTCACGCTGCGTTTATCGGGAGCAGGAATTTAAGCTTCCCCCTGCTTGCAGATTTTGAACCAAAAGGCGGGGTTTCGAAAAGATATGAAGCTTTTGATGAACACTCGGGTGAATCCAAACGTGCTTTATATGTTATAGATGAAGAGGGCATAATAAGATGGAGTTATTTATCACCCATTGATGTTAATCCTGGTGCTGATGGCATCCTGAACGCATTAGAAGAACTGGATCAAAATAAAAAATAAGCCATGCCACTAAAGCCACCGGTATCAGCGCATGACCATCTAGAGGGAAATCCTGATGCGAGTATTGAACTTGTTGAATATGGAGATTATCAGTGTCCGCATTGTGGACGTGCCTATCATGTCGTGAAGACGTTGCAGGAAAAGCTTGGTAGCCAACTGAAATTCTCGTTTCGCAATTTTCCACTCGCCAAAATTCACCCCGAAGCTACTTTGGCTGCAATAGCCACAGAGGCAGCAGCAAGGCAGGGTAAGTTTTGGGAAATGCACGATATCATTTTTGAAAATCAGGAGGACCTGGAACAACCCGCTTTAATCGCTTATGCGGAGGAAATCGGACTGGACATTTCCTTATTTGAAAAAGACCTGTCTGATGAAACCCTCTTGCAAAAAGTTGAGTCAGATTTTGAATCAGGCATTCGCAGCGGTGTTAACGCAACACCTACTTTTTTCATCAACGGCGAGAAATACAATAATGGGTGGGAGGGAGAGAGGATCGCGACATACATAAAAGAGCAAATTGGATTGGACTAATCATTGAAATAAGTGTTTTTACTTATTTCGACTTGACAATTGTCAATTAAATACTGCCGGGGCAATAAAATAAGAATAAACACTTAATAATACTAAGTGTTTTACGTTCATTTGATTTCCAATACCAAATGAACTATGAAGCCATTTTACTCCATTTGCAGGCGGCTGCTTGCGTTTTCCTTCCTTTTCCTGTCATTTTTTTGTAAAGCACAACTAACTATTCCTTCATCTACGGGCTATTCGGTGAATGTGATGGTTTTGCCGGTTTCAATTATTCCTTCCAGCTATAGTTGTACCTGGGGCTATAATTATGATGTGCGGCTTAATTATTCTGTGAATTTTTCAGGAACCAATATTCCCGCGTCATTGTATACGCTACAGGGCTATATTGGCTGTAATTCGGCCAACCTTTTCTTTGATCTCCCCAACAATGGAGGTGTTGGTTCAGCCACCACCACTTCCAATCAGTGGAATGGGGCTAGTGACTGCAATACCTCAACTGTTCGTTCTCTGGGGTGTAATACTGCAAGGATAGAGATTTCAGGCCTGGGTATTGCCAATACAACCCTGTCCTTTCCCATAGTTTACAGTGTACTGCCGGTGACACTTCTTAACTTTTCTGCGCTAAAGGACAATGATAAGGTAACAATTAGCTGGCAGACAGCTTCAGAATCAAATACCGACCATTTTACGGTTGAACGGTCCGGAGATGGCCTAAACTGGCAAGAGCTTAAAACCATAAAAGCGGCTGGTAATTCATCAGCGCTTCTCAATTATGAGTACACTGATGAATCAGTACTTGCGGGCAGGGCCTATTATCGCCTCAAACAAATCGATACAGATGGGAAAATCACTTACTCAGAAGTAAAGCTGGTTGAAAACCGGCCTGTTGAAAAAAAGATCAGGATATACCCCATTCCTTCGCGTGATAATATTCTTAATCTGGATGGCATCACTGATTATAAAAATCATGAACTTGTAATTATTAATACCGCCGGTATAATTGTTTTTCAGACAATGCTGCATGCTGCCAGTATTGTTCTGCCCAGTATTCAACGTGGCTTGTATGTGGTAAGGATCAGTAACAGACGTTCGGGAAAAGTGGATTGTATTAATTATGTGAAGCTATAATAAAGAACGGGCTTAAAATAAAATGGGGCCAGAATAGAAATTCAGCCCCGTTTTTAAAATCCAATATCCTATGAAAAACCAATACAAGATTAGCTACTAAATCCCAGATATGCAATACCACAACCTGGTAATATTGCTGAAATGTGCAAAAACACTGTTTAAACCGATTACATTTTAAAGGATTTACAATTTTCTTAGCTTTTGTTTCTTTTCTATTGCCTTTTTCGCTCAAAAATCGCGAGGATTTTCATATTTATTACGAAATCACTGTTATTTATCAACATAAGCTCCAAAGAATAGCGGGCTTTTAACCGGAACAAAATCAGCATGGTCTCCATCAGCCGATACCTATACTTTAAACTGATTATTTCTTGATTCCTACTGTTTCCTTGATCCCTTTAAAAAGTGTTTTCCAGGTAAGATGAAAAATAGAACGGTTGGCATCCCTTTCATTTTTTACTTCAATCACCCTTGCTTCGTCTTTATTACCTGCTGGATTAGAATTTTTAACAATGATGTTAGCTGCAAAACTGGCCAGCTTTTTCTTTTTTAGTTTTCTCGTGTCCTCATCTTTTTCCAACACTGCGATCTTCAAATCATCATATAACATTTTCACCGTACCATTCATTCCATAGTTATCGCCGGCAAGATTGAACTGCAGGTTTTTTATTACTCCCTCATCTATCTGCGCAGGGCCCATTGGCCTGGTTAAGATATTTACATCCTTTGCATTAATGGTTCCCAGGTTGCCTTTTACATCAAACCTCCCTTTGGGATTAAAAAGATAAAACTGCCAGGTTGCGCGTAAAGGAGCTTTATTTAAAAAACGGGTACTGATATCTACAGTCATGCTATTATTTTTTTCGATTGCATTCTTGTCATTGGTGAGATTGCTGATAGTAGCATATGTATTATTAAACTGCACCCTGCCAGATTGATTTGTGCGCGGGTTTTTCTCCTTGTACTCCACAAATGTATTGCTAAGGACGATCTTCCTGATATTTACGGGAATAGGTATCTTGGCCACGGACTGGTGAGGGTAAGTACCGACCCGGTTCTTTTTATCTCTTACGATAGAAAGATCCCTGTATATTTTAAATGACGCAGATCCAATAAGAATGCTGTCGGCGATTATAGATTCTTGCAAAAGCGCCTGCATATCAACCCCTGAAATATTAATATCATTAATGGCAAAATCAAACCTGTCGTCCTGTGTAGGCAGACTCTTTACAAATGCATCTTCTCCCATTAACGGATCAATATGAAAACCTTTTACATAAACATTTTTTAACCCGGAATTTACATAAACACTATCTACCGCATAACTATACGGCTGTTTATGTGATTTCCAGCTAAACCGCCCACAACTAAGTGAAAGTTGTTTTGCAAATAATAAACGGGTATTATCCTGGCTCGACGCACTGTCAATAGATACATCTTCCAGTTGAATAGCAGCATTTGTAAGCTCGATATTTTTTACCCCTGTTTTGAGACTGGCCGTGGAAATCCTCGCGCCAGAGATCAGCACCGTGTCCATCTGTATAAGATTGAGGTTACCAAGTATCTGTTCATATACTTCTTTACTCGGTGTACTACGTGATGAATCCTTGCCTGCATAGGTATAAAATATCTCAATTTCAGGATTGACAATCTGCACTGTTCGTCCAACTATTTCCTGGTCGATCAGTGCTCTTGGCGTTTTGACTCCCGATACAATTATTTGAGGAACCCTTATCTTAAAAAGGGTAGGAGGTATGTTTTCTTTAAGAGAAATATACTTGCTGCTATCGTAGGTAATAGAGAGATTTTGTACTGAAAGGTTTCCATTTATTTCATCCAGCGACAATTCACCATAGGTGATAATATAGAGCCCTTTACTTTTTTTGCGAATTGCCGATTCCAGTTCATTGCGAATAATAGCCTTTTTATGCGTATTCCAATACCATATACCTCCCATAATTGCAGAAAGTAAAATGACAAGGATGCTTAAGGCTATTATTTTCCCTTTACCGGTAGAAGTTGCTTGTTTGATTTTTCCAATGGCTTTCATACGTGCCTTATGACAATTTACAGTCCAATTTTCCCCTACAATGATCATTAAAAGTCTATCCACAAAAATGGGCAGGTATTTCCACATTTTGCTATTCTGCAGGTTTCTAGCACTCTTTTTGAAAGATTAAAATACTATCTTAGTTATATGCCAACCTTCAACGACAAGATCAAACAAGTACTGCTTTTAACAATTATTATCCTCCTCGTTTATCTCGTCATAAAAGAGTTATACATTTTTCTACCTGGATTGCTGGGTGCGCTTACCCTGTATATTCTTAGCCGGGCTAATTATTTTCAATTGGTCTATAATCGTAAATGGAAAAAAGGGCGGGCAGCGGGGTTATTCATCTTTTATTACCTTTTCTTATTAGGCCTTCCCATTTTTCTTGCAGTTACATTGATCAGTCCAAAGATCAACGCGTTTCTGGCAGATCCGAATGCGATGATCGCTACAGTAAAAGCATCCCTTGCCACTATACAACAAAAGATGGGGGTAACATTTGTGTCTGAAAGTTCCCTCACCAATTCGCTAAGCAAATTAACCGCTTTTATACCTACTGTTTTAAATAGTACAGCCACATTGGTGACAAACCTGGCCATTATTCTATTTATCCTTTATTATATGTTTTATAATGGCCGGGAGATAGAACGTATGTTAAACCGCATTATCCCGCTAAAGCAGGAAAATATCAATATGCTGGCGGCTGAAACAAAAAAAATGGTTCGGGCCAATGCACTGGGCATTCCATTGATATCGATTATACAGGGTCTCACAGCTACCCTTGGGTATTTTGTTTTTGGGGTAAAAGAATGGGGGCTATGGGGATTTCTTACTGGCGTGTTTGCCTTTTTCCCTGTAGTTGGCACCATGGCCGTTTGGGTACCACTGGTCATTTATATGTTTGCGATCGGTGATACCTGGCAAGCCACCGCATTGTTGATCTATAGCGTGGTAGTTACAGGCAATGTGGATTACCTGGCCCGCATTACAATCATGAAAAGAATGGGTGATGTGCATCCTGTAATCACCATACTTGGGGTGATTGTAGGTTTAGGTCTGTTTGGGTTTATTGGTCTTGTCTTCGGCCCCTTACTCGTTAACTATGTGATTGTACTATTCAATATTTATATGAATGAATTCATCGATTCATCTACTCATGTAGCTGTGGTAAAAACGCAGGAAGAGAAAAATGAGGATGGCTGAAAATTTGAAGAGACGCAATCTGCGTCTCTTCAATGTCAATTACCTGTCTTTCAATTTCGACAACAGGCGTAATATTTCAAGGTATAACCATACAAGCCAAA
>CAZGSG010000295.1:0-7395 GCA_964528095.1 uncultured Terrimonas sp. | reverse complement strand
CAATATCTGATCCGCCACCACCTCTTACTATTTCATTAGCACCATAGGGCGCGATCAGGTCCTTCCATCCGAGTATTTTTTTAAACTGTTCATTCGAAACAGTAAATCCCAATGATCTCGGTGTAAATCCGCCCGCATCACTTTCAAGCGCAAAAATGTGTTTTTCATTTTTTTCTTTTGCTTCTGCCGCATATTTATTACCACCTCTTCCCCCGTTTTCTTCATTGGCAAATAATACAAACCGGATCGTGCGCTTGGGTTTATAACCCATAGCAACGAACGCGCGCAATATCTCCACAGTTTGCACACAACCAGCTCCATCGTCATGCGCGCCTTCGCAATTATCCCAACTATCCAGGTGACCGCCAATCGTAATGATCTCATTGGGAAATTCCGTTCCTTTTAATTCACCGATCACATTATGCCCGATCGTATCAGGCAGGAAATGGCCATTTGTTTTTACAAATAATTTAGTCTGCTGTTTTTCTGCGATCCTTTTGCTCAATTTATCGGCATCGATTAACCCGATTGCCAGTGCAGGTATTTGTTTATATGCCGTATCATACCTGGTTGCGCCTGTATGAGGAGCATTATCGGTGCTATGGCTCATGCTTCTTACTATAACACCAACTGCGCCATATTTTGCCGCACGACTGGGGCCCGCGCCCCGGTATTGTACCGCATCCCTGTATGCTTCGAAGGTGCGTACATAACGGGGGTTAAATTTATAGTTATAAAAAACGATCTTACCTTTCAGCAGATCTTTTTTTGATTCCAGCTCGTCAAAAGATCCTACTTCTATTACATCTGCCTGTATCCCTTTATTACCAGTACCGATCGAATTACCCAGGGCCACCACATCCAGATTTTGCCCACCCGTAATCCTGGCTTCGTCTTTCCCGCCTCTTACCCAATGCGGCACCATACACTCCTGTAACCATGCTTTTTCTGCCCCGCTTTCCTGCATGGTCTTTAATCCCCATTTTTCGGCTTTTACCATGCCGGAACTGCCAGCAAGTCTTGCCCCGATCTGTTTGGTAAGATGACGGAGATTATCATAGGCTTTGCCATTTACCAGGATTTCATCCGCAATACGGCGGAGCATCAATGAATCTTCCTGTTGTGCGGACAATGTAACTGCAAAAAAGACGGAGAGGCTTAGAAAAATAAATTTCTTCATGCATGTGGTTTTGAATAAAGTTAAATCTAAAACAAAAAATGACCGCAAAGATTTAAGATAAACGGTAAACCTTCAGGCGGCAAAACTGTTACCTTAGGGTCGTTTTACCTATATTTAAACTATGCGAATTGGAATTGTTTGCTATCCGACTTTTGGCGGTAGCGGAGTTTTAGCTACCGAATTGGGAAAAGCATTGGCGCAAAAAGGCCACCAGGTTCATTTTATCACCTACCAGCAACCGGTAAGGCTGAATGGCTTTATTCCGAATATTTCTTATCACGAGGTGCAGGTGCCAACCTATCCCCTGTTTGATTACCCTCCTTACGAGACAGCGTTGGCCAGTACAATGGTAGATGTCATTAAAAATAATCACCTGGACCTGCTGCATGTTCATTACGCTATTCCACATGCTTCGGCCGCATATATGGCAAAAAAAATCCTGGAAAAAGAAGGAAAAACCATACCCGTGATTACCACCCTGCATGGTACAGATATTACCCTGGTAGGAAAGGATAAAACCTATGCACCCGTTGTAGCATTTTCCATTAACCAGAGCGATGCAATTACTGCCGTATCACAAAACCTGAGAGACGAAACATTCCGGACTTTCAATATTGAAAAAGAAATAGAAGTGATCCATAATTTTGTGGATGTACAACGCTTTAGCCGCAAACCGATCGATGCTTTCCGGAAAGTGATCGCGCCGAATGGTGAACGCATTCTCATGCACGCATCGAATTTCAGAAAAATCAAAAGAGTACAGGACGTTGTAAAAATATTTACCGAGGTAAGAAAGACTATCCCGGCGAAATTACTTTTTGTGGGCGATGGACCCGAACGATCAACTGCCGAAGACCTTGCACGCGACCTTGGCGTATTTGAGGAAATACGATTTGTAGGTAAACAGGAGCAAATGGAAGATATCCTGGCTATTGCAGATCTTTTCCTGCTTACTTCCGATTATGAAAGTTTTGGTTTGGCAGCCCTTGAAGCTATGGCAGCCGGGGTGCCAGTCGTATCTACCAATGCCGGTGGTCTTGGCGAAATAAACATTGATGGTGAAACAGGATATATGGCAAACGTGGGAGACGTGGAAACGATGAGCAGGCAATCGCTTGCTATTCTAAAAAGCGATGATATATTAAAAGGCTTCAAGGAAAGGGCCGCAGCACACGCCAAAAAATTTGATATCAGTACGATCGTTCCGATATATGAGCGGCTCTATGAACGATTCCTTTAATAATTCAAAAGTCAAAATTAAAAATTCAAAAACAGTTTCCGATAAACGGAGTCCATTTTTGAATTTTTAATTTTGACTTTTGAATTATTCCTATCTCCGCAACCAGGGTGCAGGATTTATCGGGTTTACTTCCATCATCAGCATAAAATCCACTGAGCCACCAGTGCCGTCTTCTGCTTCACCAGCTTTGCCAATCACCTGGCCCGTTTTCACAGTAGCTCCTTTGGTTACATTTACTGCCGAGAGATTATAATAAGATGTATAATATTTACCATGTCGTAGCGTGATTGCAGCACCGTCACCATAGTTATGAATGGCGGAAACCACCCCGTCAAAAACTGCTTTTACTGGTGCGCCGACCGAAGGCACTGCTAATGTGATACCGGTGTTGTTACCCTTTAAATGGGTATCAGGAATATTATATGGACCAAAAGGAATTGTAACAATAGCACGGTCCACCGGCCATGGCAGTTTACCTTTATTACTAACAAACTCAGAACCCAATGCCATATCTGTTGCATTCAACTCAAGATAACTTTCCGGTTTTTTTGCAGGCTCTTCTTTTGCGGGTGTTTTAACAGGAGTCAACGGTTTATTGCCTGATGTGGTTGGGGTATTTACAACAACAGGTTTATTTTTTGCTTCCTCCGCTTTTTTTAATGCAGCGATCCTTTCCGATTCTTTTTTAGCAGCCTCAATATCTCTCCTGATTGCTGCGGCTATCGCATTCTTCAAATCATTATCACGTTTTCTTTTTGCAGCCAGTTGTTTCGCCAGGTCTTTCTCCTGCGATTTTAATTTTGACACCACCACATCTTTTTCTTTCTTCTGTTCTGCCAGCGCTACTCTTTCCTTTGTCTGTGTTTCCAATGCGGTACTTTTCTGTTCTTTTCTTCCCAATTGCTGCTGCTGCCTTTTAGCAATGAGTTGCTGCGTTTCATTTATAATGTCTACCTGCTTCTCCCGGTAGGCCCGATAGCTTTTCAGATAGGCGATCCGGCGAAGTGCATCATTAAAACTGCCTGCAGAAAAAATAAAATTCACGTAATCGTAGCTGCTGCGATTTTTATAAGCATACACTACGGTGCGTGCATATTGGGTTTTCAATGTATCCAATTGTCTTTGCAGGCGGTAGATTTCGAGATTGCTGAGGTAGATATCGTCATCGATATATTTCAGTTCTTTATTGATGCTGCTGATGTAACGTTCCTGTAGAGTGATCTTACGGCTGAGCATATTCAGCTGTCCAAGGGATTGTTTTGTCTGGCCTTTGATATTGTTATAAGCACCCTGTATTTCCTTCAATTCATCCTGTATCTCTTTTCGTTCTCTTTCGAGTTCGGTCTTGTCCGTCAACTGTGCTGAGATTACCGTAAAAGTCCCTAGAAAAAACAGGGTTGAAAACAGGAATTTCTTCATTTTTTCATATTAAATGGATGAATAAAAAACAGGGTGCGGAACTGGTAAAATATAACGGACGAAATGAAAATAAATTTTATATGATCAGTCTCTTTTATAATTTTTTGGGATAGAGAACGGAAAGCTTAACGTTTCATTAAAGTCGTATTGTTTGAAGTCGAGCTTAAGGTCCAGCTTGGATTTTTCCGCCACTGTGATCCTTCTTTTAGTGGAGAAATTGACCCCTTTTTTATTTTCGTAGTCATCATAGCTCAGGTCACAGGTCCGGCTTCGTCCGAGTTCAGTATCATCCAGCTTACTGTGTTCTACCCTGCCCGATGATGCGTTTAGCGTAACGAGGTTTTTAAACCAATCACCCAGACTAATTAATGAAACAGTATTACCGGTCTTTGAGTAAGAAATGATGTTGCTATCAATGAATACCGGATTACCAATGAGCAATTGTTGCAATGTGCTAAGATCCAGCGGAAGCTTGGATACCTCTTGCAAATAAGCCACGCTTCTTGCAGTATAAGTCTTATCCTGCCGGTTGAGCAATTTTACAGAGTCCTTGGTGATATAAGCTCTCAATCCCTCGATACCAAATATAGCGGTGATAGCGATCCAGATAGCACTGTCTTTATACATGCGTAGTGTAGCATTCACATCGTATTTCTTTCCGTCTGCCCCTGAATAATCTACATTTATCTTGGCAGAAAATG
This sequence comes from uncultured Terrimonas sp., assembly GCA_964528095.1. Classification (GTDB taxonomy): domain Bacteria; phylum Bacteroidota; class Bacteroidia; order Chitinophagales; family Chitinophagaceae; genus CAZGSG01. Next base: position 2,855 of record CAZGSG010000295.1, on the reverse strand, counting down.
TGGTAAAGTTGATCTTACTGTTTTGCATTAGGGTCAGCGCCTGGCTGATCATTGCAGAAGAATCTTCCTTTGCCTGTTTTGGTTCAGTCGTTACCACTGGCACCGCTACAGTATCTCTTTTCGAAATAGCTGTTTGTATTTTACGCGTCGATCTGCAGGATGCAGCCAACAAAATAATACTTGTAAGAAAAATGAACATTCTCGTCATAACTACTTCATTATTGTTTACCGGTGTGACCAAATCCGCCTGCGTTTCTTTCTGTCGCTTCCAGTTCCTGTACAAGACTCCACTCCACCTGTTCTACCTTCTGCAGCACCAATTGCGCAATACGATCACCCGGTTGTATGACCTGTTCTTCCTGCGAAAGGTTAATCAGGATAACCTTAATTTCTCCCCGGTAATCGGCATCGATCGTGCCAGGTGTGTTAAGACAGGTAATACCCTGTTTTACTGCCAGCCCGCTTCTTGGACGCACCTGTATCTCGTACCCCTGGGGTATTTCAATAAATATGCCGGTTGGGATCAATGTCCTTTCAAGCGATTTTAATGTCTGCGGAGCAGTAAGATCGGCACGAATATCCATTCCTGATGACCCGGCAGTCGCATAAGCCGGCAAAGAATTACCCGAAGTATTGACGATTTTAATTTTAATGGGGCTCATGGGTGCAAATATAGGGCTGATTTGTTTTATGGGGATAATATGAGGTGGGGGAGATTGGATATTGGATAATGGATACTGGTACTGAATGGCATCCAACATCTAATATCACACATCCGGTATCCAACATTCAATATCTGTACCTGCCCTATCAATTTCTCTTCTCCAGCAATACCGTTGCATACGCGATCAATCCCTCTTCCCTGCCAACAAAGCCCATCTGTTCTGTGGTAGTTGCTTTAATGGAAACATCCTTAGCGGTAAGACCGATGATCCCGGCAATGGTTTCCTGCATTTTTGATACATACGGTTTGATCTTTGGTTCCTGCAGGCAGAGCGTGCTATCTATATTCACAACAGTATATCCCTCTTTTGAGATCAACGCTGCTGTTCTTTTTAATAATATTTTGCTATCAATATTTTTATAGGCCATATCGGTATCGGGAAAATGAACACCAATATCTCCAAGACAAAGCGCGCCCAGCAGGGCATCACATATCGCATGTAATAATACATCTGCATCACTATGGCCAACCGCACCTTTTGTGTGAGGTATCTGCACACCGCCTATCCACAGTTCGCGGCCTTCGGCCAATTGGTGAAAATCAACTCCTGACCCTATTCTTAAAGACATGTTTTTGATTTAGGGGGCAAATTACGGAAAATGATACTGGATAATTAGACGTTCGATATTAGATACTTAAATCCGGAAGTTATTAAAGCAAAAGGCGCTCGTATGCTGAGATCAAATAGCATTCATCCGATATCCAATATATCAGGTATGAACAAAAAAAGCTCCCCGTAGATTACGGAGAGCTTCAATCATTTTGTCTGCTTTATTTATTCTGCTGATCCGCCATCAAGATCAAACAACACAGAGAAACGCAGTGTGTTTGAAAGCGGGTTGCGGCTTACACCGTTTCCTGAAGGCAGAAGGTAAGAGAAATTCAATCCAAAAATATTGTATTTGATTCCAAGACCGCCTGTAAAATAGCGACGGTTACCTTTTGTTTTGTCTTCGTAGAAATAACCTGCGCGAAGTGCAAACTGGTTTTTGTACCAGAATTCAGCACCAGCAGAGATCTGGAATTCTTTCAGCTCTTCACTGAATCCGCCCGGAGCATCCCCGAATGAACTGAACCAGCTACCTACAACACCTTTGTTGCGGTATGCCTGCAACGCGTTTGGATCTGAAAGATCTGTAGGAGGAGTAGGAACCAGTAATTTATTCGCGTCAAGACCAAAAGTCAGTTTGTTATCCTCATTAAAATTTTTGGTCCAGGTAGTACCTAAGCCAAGATTAGCAGGAATGAAATCTTTCATGTCTGCATTATCGGTATAAGATATTTTACCACCAAGATTCGACAGGGTTGCACCAAATGCCCATCCGTCGCCTGATTCGCCTTTGCCATCATAATAGAAACCGAGGTCAGCAGCTACTGTGCTACCAACTTTATAGGTATTACCACCTGAAACAGCGCCTGAAGCCAGGTCAGAGTTGATATAACGCATGGTAACGCCCAAACCAACTTTGTCAGATAATTTACGGGAATAACCAAAGTCGATACCAAATTCACGAGGTTTACCAGTACCATTCAATTCGCCATTCTGGTTAGTAAATTCGATATTACCAAGACTGAAATAACGGAGCGTACCGTTGATCGCAGAATTTTCATCCAGCTTATAATATCCCGCCAGTGAAGCAAGATATACATCACTTACCACTTCCTTTAACCAGGGAGTGTAGGTTGCTGCCAGTCCACCCTTTGATTGGTTGAATGCTACTTTACCAATATTCCAGAATCCTGCGCTGGCATCAGGAGAAGTGGCTATGCCAATATCACCCATACCACCAGAACGGGCATCGGGAGAAACGCGTAAAAAAGGAACAGCGGTTGTAACAACATTGATCGGATCAGCCTGAGCTTTGACAATGGAAGAGAAACCACAAAGAAGTACAATTGCAGCAGTTAGTTTTAAAGCAGTTGGTCTCATTAGAAATTGTTTAATTATTGGTATTGGTTGTATATAAATATATATGTAATTTGATAAACGAGGCGACTAAAGTATTGAATTTTATGGAAATCAGAAAACAACAAGCTTTTCTATCTTTTCTTTTCTGAGTCTTCCGGGAGCGGTGACGGAGAGTCGGTATAAGTATATCCCCCTGCCCACTTTGTCGCCATACTCATCCCT
>CAZGSG010000294.1:0-7438 GCA_964528095.1 uncultured Terrimonas sp. | reverse complement strand
TAAAGGAAGCTGGCTATAGTGTAGCGGAAGTAACAGGGCGTAAGTATGAAGTGCAAGTAAATCTTAAAACGGGCAAAGGGTTGGTGCTGTCAAGAAAACGAATCAACACCAATGATGCGTTCCGTCAGTTCAACAATAATGAGGTAGATGTACTGATGATTAATCAGTCGGGAAGTACCGGAGCTTCTGCCCATGCTATTTCTACTGCTAAAGTCCCTGCTGACCAGGTGCGCCAGCGGGTAATGATTGTATTACAGGCCGAATTAGACATTTCTACCGAGGTACAGAAAAGAGGCAGGGTTAACCGAACTGGGCAAATATTCAAACCCATTTACGACTATGTAAGTTCCGCTATACCTGCTGAAAAGCGATTAATGATGATGTTGCAAAAGAAGCTAAAGTCTCTGGATGCTAATACAACATCTAACCAAAAACAATCTACCAAGATATTAGACGTGCCGGATTTCCTCAATAAATACGGCGATAAGATCGTGAAGGAGTACCTGATAGAAAACAAAGACATTAACGATTTATTGGATAATCCGCTTCACTCAACAAATTATTTAAAGAAAGATAGCGACGAAAACTCCAGCTCTACGCAAGATGCAGCGTACCGGGTTTCAGGTAGAGTGGCAGTACTTTCTACTAAAATGCAGGAAGATTTTTATAATGAAATATCGGAACGGTACAAAGACTATGTAGAATACCTGAAACAAACAGGTGAATATGATTTGGAGGTAGAAGCAATGGATCTTGAAGCAGAAACTACGGACAGCAAAATTATCAGAATGGGTAAAGGCAGTGCCAGCGCATTCGGGGATGATAGTATTCTGGAAACGGTTAAAGCGAAAGTGCTTAAAAAACCTTACACTAAATCAGAGTTAGAGAACCTGATAGCCGAAAGCCTGAAGGGGAAAGATTCACAGGAAATTCAACAGGAGGTTATTCGTGACTATAAAACAGGAATTGAAGAACGCCTGGCAAAAGAACAGGCAGATGTAAATGCTAAATATGATTTGTTGAGAATGAGTATAGCAGCAGAGAAGAAAATACAAAAGATACTGGAGAAAGAAGGAGAAGCTGCCTGGCATGAGGCTATCGAGGAACGTCAAGACGAATTGGACGAAGCAAGGGAAGCTCAACTTGCAAGCGTTGAACGAACGTTTGAGAATCGCCGTGAATACCTTGTAAAGTCAATGAACTTTTTTTATCCGGGAAGATGGTTAGGTTATCCGGCAGCAACTTATGAGGGAGGCAAAGAAACTGTTCCAGCCGTCTTTTTAGGATTTGTCATTGACAAAAAGAAGAAGAACCCTTTTGCCCCGTCTGCGATAAAACTGCGATTTGCCATTGCCAATAGCAACAAGTATCTCGCTATGCCAGCTTCATACAATGAGGAAATTCTTGCTATCATAGGAAACAGTGCAGATATAGCGCAACCTGAAAAGAACAAACTACTTGATGAGTGGGAAACATATACCAAACAGAATAATGTTGACCGGAAAACACGGCATATCATTACAGGAAACTTATTGCAGGCATTTAGTGATTTTAAAGGCAAACTGGTCAGCTATACTACAATAAACAAGGAAACAAAGAAAGGTATCTTGTTGCCGGAAAACTGGAACCCGGGGGAACAGGTAAAGGATAAAGTGGTTGTACCTATATTGAAGGCATTGCCATTGATAAAATCCATTACGCAGAACGGACAGATTGTAACCAATAACGGAATTTCCCTTTTCCGGCAGGGTGATGACTATAAAATCATTGTTTCCGCAACCCTTGTAAAAGGCGGAGATATTTACCTGGATAAAGATATTCTTCCTCTTGTAGAGAACAACAATTTTGAAAAAACGTCAACCTCGATGGTAGCAATACTGCCGACAAAGAATATAGACAGGCTGGTAGAGGTCTTGCAGGTAAATCATAGCTGTTCTATTACAGTTCATTCGTCACAGGTACGAGACCTGAAAATGAATACTGAAAGTCGCTACTCTAATAAAAAACCCATCCTGTTACCGGATGAAGAAAAAGAAGATGTATCGCCGGATAATGTGAAGTTGCTCGAACTCGAAGCAGAAGCATTAGTGTTGGAATTAGAACTATTGGCTGTTGCGTAATCAATAACATCTGCATTAATATTCTTCTTATGATAACTATTGATAACTATTTTGAAAAAATTAAGTCAGTTGATTTGTCAAAACTTCCTGAAACCTTGCGAAAAAGCCACGAGTTTATACTTAAAGTTACTTCCAATGGGGCAAACTGGAATACTTACCATTCGAGCGACGCCATTAAAAAAACCATAGACATCTATCTGCAAAAAATGAATGAGTTTTTAGGAAAGCCGAAGGATAACATAGAGAATAAGAGGCAGACTAAAAAGAAAGAAACACCTTTTTTAAAAGAAATAGATATACTTGATCCCAACATCAATAAAAATAATAAACTAAAGAGCAAGACTAAGGCAAAAGATGACAGTTATTTGCCTGTTCCTGTTGAACGCATACCTGAAGAATTAAGATTTATTAAACGATTTATTAATCTAAATGGAAAAACCAAAACAAAAGATGAACTGTTACGGTTTATTAATTCGCTTCAAAAGGCCATTGTTGAAAAGCGAATACGAAAAACGTCCGCTTATGCGGAACAGGTGAAGTTCGTACAGGATAAATTAATCAGCTTGTATAATTCAATGAAGGCAAGAATCAAGATTGAATTGAAGCCTGAAACATTCGATTCACTTAAGCAACTGACGGGACAGGAAAAAGTAATGGATTCTATAAATTTTATAAAAAACTATATCAGTTTAAATGGCAAAACAGGTATTAGGAAAAAAGCGGATCTATTGCTGAAAAGAATTACCCGGATGGCGGATAAGAAATTAATTCCTTCAGACGATCCTTACATTGATGAATTAATAACTATTACTAAGAACCTGGAAGCATTTTTAGACAGTCCTTCACAAAAATCATTATCAATTGAAAAAAGTGAATTAAATGGACTGGAAGGAATATTAGGTTGTGCCTGTCAGCCGAAAATACAAAAGCCAAAGCCAACCATTATGAGCAGCGTTGATTTTTCCGACCTGGAATTTGATACCATTGGCTTACGGGGAAAATGGTATCACCTGATCGGTGATCCTTCTCCCAATTTCAAAGGTATGGTATCTGGAAAACCAAAATTGGGTAAGTCAACCCTATGTATTGAATTTGCTGGGTATCTGGCTCGTCATCATGGTAAGGTTCTGTTTGTGGCAAAGGAAGAAGGTTTAGATTATACTCTCCAGCAAAAACTGAATGACAAAGATATAGCCCATCCGAACCTTGATGTTGCTTCAATATTACCGGAAAGCCTTACCAAATATGATTTCATTTTCATAGACAGTGTGACCAGAATGGGCTTGAAACCAGAAGACCTTACCAAATTGGAACAGGCTTACCCAACCAAAGCATTTATATATGTATTCCAGACAACCAAAGATGGAAGGTTCAGGGGTGCAAATTCATTTCAGCACAATGTGGATGTGGTAATAGATGTGCCGGAGAAAGGCAAAGCTGTGCAGATGGGAAGGTTTAACCAGGGTGGAGAGATGAACATTTTCAATGAGGCTGCATAAAAACTTTCTAAAACACATCCTATGACCAAACAAGAAGAAACACTCACAATGAAAGCTATTGCTCTTTGTTTCAAACCATTCTTAAAGCCGGAAGAAGCAATGATCTACTGCAACTTGGGGCGAACACAGTTTGCAAAAAAATGTGATGAATATGGTATCTACAAGAACAACATGGGGTACTTTGAAAGAGAGGAATTGAACAAACTGTTAGGGGCAAAAATAGTTCCGCTGCCAGGAAGGGATAATTCAGTAAAAAAAGCGGCATAGTTAAAGTTAAAGAGGCGGCCATTGATTGGCCGCCTCTCTTTTATCAATTACTAGAAGGAGTATAAAATAAAGAATGATCGGGTGTAGGCAATAATCCAATTGTTGCTACTTGATTCTTCGGTCTATGTCTTTTGTAAACCTTTCTTACTTGTGTTGTAGTCGTATGTCCGAGAAGATAGGCAACAGTGGCATCATCTACATTTTCATCCTGTAATAAGATTGAGAAACTCAAACGGGCACAAGACCAGGTAATATCCTTCTTTATACCTGTCCGCTTCATCCATTCGCCAACTATTTTATTTGCTCCGTTGGCGGATGGCAAAGAAAAGACATACTCACCTTTTCGTGGATTTACCTCTTTTCTGACACGTTGCCGTTCAAATATAGCAAGGGCAATCGGGTGTAACGTTAGAGTAACAGGTTGACCTGTTTTGGCTTGAATAATCCTTGTAGTTAATATAGTTCCTATTAGATCTGTCCATTTCATTTTTTTTATATCCACCCATCTTAATCCAGTATAACAAGAGAAAATAAAGGCGCAACTTACTTCTTCATTAAAACATGGAGTTTTGAGCAGTTTCAGGTATTCGTCAACTTCTAAATTCTCCTTCAATTTTGTAGATGGATTGGATTTAGCAAATACTTTTTCAGTAGGGCTTTTATGGAAATACCCATCACTTGCAGCCGCATTAACAGCCCACTTAAACCGGGAATAATAGTTTAAGGGCGTTTCCCCATTAAATTTATCCATTAGGAATTGCCGGAAGCGTTTACAAAGATTTTCTGTAATATCTATGGGCGCAATAAAATCACCTTTGATAAACTTCTTAAACTGTTTAAGGCTGTTAGTTAAATGCCTATTTCCTTTTCGGCTATTCAATTCCACAAATTCCGCAAAGTAGTCCACGAAATTCGTTTTGAATTTGTGGGTTGGAATAAATGGACTTCCAATAGCTTGCTGCTCGATGGTCAACTGGCTTTTTTTTACCTCTAATAAAGCAAGAGCCTGTTTGTTGTGATTTTTTTGAGTAAGGTCTTTGGGTTTAGTATAGATAAAGATACCCGTAGAAGGCCGTTGACCGGGGCTACGCCCATAATCATAGTAGAAGGTTATTTTATCTCCTTTACTGTTTTGTCTGTTAATGATGTTCATAGGATGAAGGATTTAGGTGTGAGTAATGTGGTGAGCAACAGGTATGCCCTAATGAGGGAAAATGCCAATGCAGAAGATTGCACTTGTTGGTTATTTTCAAGTGAGGTAATAAGTGGGAAAAAGCAGATAAAAGAATCTTTGCTAATTCTTTCTTTGGAAGGTATGACTACTGCCAAAAAATCCTGTTTTTGGAGTACTTGTTTAGGCAGATTTTCTGCCATTGTGTACCAGCTATTAACTGGCATAGACAATGAAATTTCGTGTGTCATTTTGTGTGTCAATTTTGTGTCAGGAATAATGGTAGAAAGCGGGAGAAAGCGTGAATAATTGACACATGCCAAATAAAAAAACCCTGTAAGTCAAAAACTTACAGGGTTATAACGTGCCCGGGACTGGAATCGAACCAGCACACCTTGTGGGCGGCAGATTTTGAGTCTGCTGCGTCTACCAATTCCGCCACCCGGGCAGTACAATTGGGGCTGCAATATTACGGCATTCCCGCTAATTCCCTGATGCTTGTACCCAACTATTTTTCGGGAAATGACAGGTTCTTACTTACAGCAACTCCTTTTGGGCAGGAATACTGACCTGATAATTTTCCACAACTTCTTTAACACAGGCATGTAAGACTATTTAACGTGAATCGATTTACGACTGCAAATTACGTAAACCAGCAGATAGTCGCCATCCTTTAACGGTTTGTTATCCCTTGTTTTGCCAGGAATAGCGATCGTAGCCAGTGTAGGCGCAAGCGTTGTTTCCAGGCTCAGTACCGCATGATTTTTGGAAAGCGAAACGTTGTCTACCCGCAATTGAGCCGGTATTTCAAGCAGTTCGGGATAGGGCATGCCTTTTTCTACGGAATTTTAAAATTACTTTTGCGCTCCAACGATTGCCATCTGCACATGAGCAAGGGTTTTCTTTGCCTGCAGAGATCAAAATACAACTATGATAAGGATAGGACTTATTCGCGAAGGAAAGACGCCGGCAGATAACCGGGTAGCGCTGACACCTTCTCAATGTAAATGGATACAAAAGACCGCACCGCATGTGCGCATAATAGCGCAGAGCTCCGCTACCCGCTGTTTTTCCGATAAGGAATATCTTTCAGCCGGTGTGGAGGTATCAGAAGATATGAATGATTGTGATATTTTGCTTGGGATTAAGGAAGTGCCGGTAGAACAATTGATTGCAGGTAAAACCTATCTTTTTTTCTCACATACCCGCAAGGCGCAGCCACATAACCAATTACTGTTACATACGATCCTTGAAAAACAAATCAGGCTGATCGATTATGAATGCCTGGAACATGATGATGGGCAGCGGATCATCGGGTTTGGTTTTTTTGCGGGTATTGTTGGCGCGCACAACGGTATCATGGCTTATGGCAACAGGTCTGGACTGTATAAACTTGAAAGAGTGTATAAACAACGAAGTTTCAGAGAACTGATCCATACCTATTTTGGACTTCGGTTGCCCAATGTAAAAATTGCGGTCACGGGATCTGGTAGGGTAGCGCATGGTATACTGGAAATTATGAACCTGATGGGTATTCATGAAGTGGAGCCGGATGAATACCTGGTAAGACGTTTTTCTTACCCGGTGTATACACAGTTGAAAGGCGCTGACCTGTATGTACATAAATTAACGGGAAAATATAGCCGCGCGGATTTTCACGAACACCCGGAAGAATATAATTGTAAATTTTTGCCTTATGCGGCACAAACGGATATCCTGATGAATGGGGTCTATTGGGATAAAACAGTTCCCCGTTTATTCGAAAAAGAAGACGTACCTGCAGAAAATTTCATTATTCAAACAATCTCTGATATTACAGATGACGCAGATGGTTCCGTGCCGATCAACCTGGGTGATCAGACTATTGAAGACCCTGTATACGGTGTCGATAAAACTACATTGACTAAAACAGCAGCATATAGCAACAATGCAATCGATATAGTGGCTGTGGGTAACCTTCCGAATGAACTACCACGGGATGCGTCCAGGTATTTTGGAGAGCAACTGATCAAGTACGTATTGGATGACCTGGTAAAAGGAGGGTCGGTGATCATAGAAAGAGCTACTATGGCAAAGGAAGGTAAGTTGACCCGCGAGTACGAATATTTAAAGGAGTATGCCGCGGGCGCTCAAAATAAATAGAACAATCATAGCTTATATGATCCGGTGAAACTCTTTACCAGGCAATGCTTTATTAATATTCTTGAGCGTGTATAAATTTTAAATGGCGAATAGTTATTTTCAATTCAAGCAGTTTATAGTCAGGCAGGATCGCTGCGCTATGAAGGTAACGACTGATGCATGACTGTTCGGCGCCTGGGTTGCGGAAAGGATTCAGCGCATGGACCTTCCATCTGACCGCCTGCTCGATATCGGTACAG
>CAZGSG010000293.1:0-7450 GCA_964528095.1 uncultured Terrimonas sp. | reverse complement strand
GCATTGGAAAGATGAAGCAGTGGTGCAACGTATCAGTGTATGGGCTCGGACAGCAGCTGCATGGAATGACTGGCAGGGCGCAAAATTTGCAAGATTTGGTGATAACATGCGGTATGTTGCCGTGACCGAAGGAGATAAAGTAGAAGCCGAAATAAAATTCGGCTACGCGGTGAACACGTATGGTATCGGCGACCTCGTGAAAGTGATCAATGAAGTGAGCGACAAAGATATTGACGAGTTGGTTCAGGAATATGAAGGGCGATATACGCTGGCCACTTCGTTACAGGAAAAAGGTGCGCAGCACGCATCGCTCCGCGAAGCAGCCAGGATAGAAAAAGGTCTTCGTTATTTTCTGACCGATGGAAACTTCAACGGCTTCACAGATACGTTTGAAGACCTGCATGGCATGGTACAGTTGCCCGGCATAGCCGTACAACGCCTGATGGCAGATGGTTATGGTTTTGGAGGAGAAGGTGACTGGAAAACATCGGCCCTGGTAAGAGCCATGAAAGTAATGGGACATGGATTGCCTGGCGGCAATTCCTTTATGGAAGATTATACCTATCATTTCGACCCTGATCATAAAATGGTTTTAGGTGCGCATATGCTCGAGATCTGTGAAAGTATTGCGGCTGGCAAACCATCCTGCGAAATCCATCCGTTGGGCATTGGCGGAAAAGCCGACCCGGTAAGACTGGTTTTCAATGTAGCGGCCGGCGAAGCATTAAACGCTTCATTGATTGATATGGGTAATCGATTCCGTTTACTGGTGAATGAAGTGACGGCTGTAGCACCGGAACATGAACTTCCTAAATTACCGGTCGCCAGAGTATTATGGAAGCCACATCCGAATATGAATGATGCATTGGCTGCCTGGATTTATGCAGGCGGTGCGCATCATACCTGCTACAGCCAGAACCTGACAGCAGAATACCTCGAAGATTTTTCTTCTATAGCGGGAATAGAATGTGTACTGATAGATAATAATACCAGGCTACAACATTTCCGGAATGAATTGAAATGGAGTGAAGTATATTACAGATAAATAAAAATTAATTCAACCAAACAACTGTTAACATGAACGGTCAGCTTGCCCTCTCCGATTGCATTGTGTTCCTGCTCTATATTATTCTTGTAGGCTCATATGGCTACTGGGTATATCGCAGGAAAAAATCAGCGTCCACCAGCACAAAAGATTATTTCCTTGCAGAAGGTTCACTGACATGGTGGGCAATCGGCGCGTCTCTTATTGCTTCCAATATCTCTGCCGAGCAATTCATTGGTATGAGCGGGGAAGGATTTTTTGTAGGTATCTCTGTAGCCGCTTACGAATGGATCGCCGCGGTAGCATTGATCATTATTGCCGTATGGTTTATGCCGGTTTACCTGAAGAATAAGATCTTCACGATGCCGCAGTTCCTCAACCAGCGTTACAATTCTACTGTAGCCCTGATCATGGCGGTATTCTGGTTGTTCCTTTATGTATTTGTAAATCTTACTTCCATCCTGTATCTCGGTGCGATTGCGATCAATGGCCTGGTATCTGGTTACCCCGTGGGCAGCGAAGGATTCACTACCACCCTGCATATAATCATGGTATTGCTGGCCGCGTTTGCGCTGATCATAACATTAGGAGGCATGAAGGTGATCGGTTATACAGATGTAATACAGGTAGCGGTGCTGATCATTGGCGGTCTTGCTACTACTTATCTTGCATTATCGCTGGTAGGAGAAAAATTCGGTCTCGGCAAAGATGCTATTGCTGGGTTCAAGATGCTGATGCAGGATTCACCCGAACATTTTAAAATGATACTGGATAAACCGGCAGAGACTACCGGCGTCATCGACACACCGATGAATTTACAAATTCAGAAATACGTGGTACTGCCCGGCATCGCTATGTATTTTGCCGGTCAGTGGATTGTGAACCTTAATTATTGGGGATGTAATCAATACATTACCCAGCGTGCACTGGGTGCTGATCTGAAGACCGCACGTACAGGTATTTTATTTGCCGGCTTCCTGAAATTACTGATGCCTGTGATCGTGATGTTGCCCGGCATCGCGGCCTATGTACTTTATAAGAACGGTCATCTTCCTCAATTCAATGGCGTAAAAGATACCGCCTATTCTGCTGTACTCGGATTTCTTCCTGCCGGTTTGAAAGGCCTGGCCATAGCAGCGCTTACTGCCGCTATCGTGGCATCCCTTGCCGGTAAACTGAACAGTATCTCTACTATCTACACATTGGATATTTATAAAAAATATATCAATACAGGCGCTACAGAGAAAAAGCAGGTGTGGCTTGGAAGGATCGTGATACTTGCGGCCATTGTTCTTTCCATGATCTTTACCTGGGATGATCTGCTGGGTATTGGCGGTACAGGCGGGTTTACCTTTATTCAAAAATATACCGGCTTTATCAGCCCGGGTGTGTTTGCCATGTTCCTGCTTGGCATGTTCTGGAAACGTACCACCGGCACCGCGGCTATTGTGGGACTGATTACAGGTTTCGTACTGGCCATCTTCTTTAATAACTATGCCGTAGGTCTTTTTGGAAAAGAAACCTTGCTCTACACTGCTTATGAATACCAGGTAATGGAAAAAGGCGTTGTAAAAACCATGGTGGAGATTCCCTTCCTGATCAATATGGGATGGTCGTTCTTCTTTACAGTAGCTATTATGGTTGCCTTAAGCTTCGCAGGACCAAAAGTGAATCCAAAAGCTTTTGTTCACGATAAGTCGATGAGAAAATTAAGTCCCGGCACTATTGCCATGATCATTATAACCTTACTTATACTGACCGCATTGTATGCTAAGTTCTGGTAGATAAAAGTTTGAGGTTCGGAGTTCAGGGTTCAACGTTCTCACTATTGAAATACCATTCATCCTGGTTATCTCCGTAGTGAGGGCATTAAACCCTGAACTCCGAACCTCAAACTTTTAGTCTTATCCTTTAGTAATAATTTCACCAGACCCATCTTCTATCCTGGCAATATAAGCGGTCAATTCAAGACCTGTGTTTTCCTTATATGCTTTCGATGCTTTTTCAATCAACTCACCGATCGCTTCTTCTTTTACCAGGTTGATCGTGCATCCGCCAAAACCGCCGCCCATCATTCGTGCGCCCAGCACGGCCGGGTTATCTTTTACAAATTCCACCAGGAAATCCGACTCCCTGCAACTCACTTCATAATCTTCACTCAATCCCTTATGGGTTATGAACATCTTTTTTCCCAATGAAATGAGATCCCCCTTCCTGAGGTCTTCACAGGCGCCGATCAATCGCGCATTTTCTTCAACCACATATTTGCAACGCCGGTATACGAGTGGGTTTTGTTCTTTTACATAGTTGTCCAGCATTTCCATGGTCACATCACGCAGGCTGTTCACCTCAGGATGATGTTGACGGATAAGCGCAATCCCTGCTTCTGATTCCTGTCTGCGGGTATTGTATTCAGAAGATGCAAGATTGTGTTTCACATTTGTGTTTAACAATACGATCCGCGCATTCTGCAGATCAAAAGGAAGATATTCATATTCAAGCGAGCGGCAATCCAGTTTTACTACATGGTCTTTTTTCCCAAACATACTGGCGAACTGGTCCATGATGCCACACATAACGCCCGCAAATGTATGTTCTGCTTTTTGGGCTATTTTCACCATGTCCATCTTACTCACAGAGAGATCGAATAATGAATTTAGCGCAAAAGCTGTAGCACATTCTACCGCGGCAGAGGAAGAAAGGCCGGCGCCAAGCGGCACATCCCCATCAATCACCAGGTTAAATCCTCCCAGTTTATGTCCTCTCTGTTGAAGTTGATTCACCACACCGAGTATATAATTAGGCCATTGTTTTTCGCCGGGCTTTATATCATCCAGCGAGGACTGGAACCTGTCCTGGAAATCTTCCGCATACAGGTTGATGAGCTTATCTTCTCTTTTGCTGATAGCGATATAGATGGCTTTGTCAATGGCCGCTGGCAATACAAACCCTTCATTGTAATCGGTATGCTCACCTAAGATATTCACCCTGCCTGGGGATCTGAAAATTCTTGCTTCAGTATGATATTCTTCCTGGAATTTCCGGGTTATCTTTTCAATCATAGATTAGTTTAAACGCTTGTCAATACGATGACAGGAATAGCCTGTCAAATTCGTGCTAAAATATCGAATAAGATTGAAAAAAATAATGCGCAATTACAAGTTGTCGTCAATTGTAACTGCGCATTAGAATGCAAATCGAATCCTCCTACGAGAAAAGGGTGGATAATTTTAAAAAGCCAGGGTCGGGGCTTTCTCCGCAAACGTTTTCAAGGGTGTTGTGTTGTTGATGATCTTTAAGGGAGAAAACCAATAATCCTGTCACCAGGAGGAGAAAGGCGACAAGGATCTTTTTCATAATTAAGGTTAATGGTTAATGATTCTGACAGTGTAAAGAAACAATTTCCTGTGATCACCATAAGAACCTGGTAAACGAACGGCTGCTGCCAATTAGTTTCCGGTGTTCATTTATCTGATAATGGTAGGTTTGGAAGAGGCAATCCCGTCCCGGGCATGAATGCTCATGATGCCATCCTTACAGGACTCACAAAATAATCCCAGTTCAGCCCCTACTTTGATATCGTAATAATCATGTATGGTTACACAGTCTTCCGGTCCAGGTTTTTCGATCAGTTTTGCTGGCGAAAAACTGCAATTAAAATAAATCCATTCCCGGCAGTTTAGGCTCCAGGCTTGTCCCGGCCATGACTCCCGCAGGCCGCTCGCTTTTATATAGTCTTCGGCTTTTTGTAAATGAATACACATCTGTTATCCGTTTATTTTTGTTCGGTCAGGAAAAGCAATAAGGCGGTTGCAGCGCTGATCACCGGTCCACCCATAGCGTCTGCTGATAAAACCGTAAATGGTCCTTCCCCGAAATAAAGCCCGTCAGTCACCAGGAAGCTAAGCCGGATATCACCATTGGCGGGCGGTGGTAATCTTTTTTTATCCCAGGGGCCGATTTGCCTGACCACTTTTTCGCTTACAGCAAATAGTTTGTCGATCAGCGCCTGGGAACTGGCTGTCGGCGCGTCCCATACGATCATTTTTTCTGCCTGGTTGATGTACCGGGCTGTCCCGTCTTTATATGCGGCCAGTGTATCAAGCCCATTCTCCATTCCTACTTCAATGACCACGCCAAGCAATTCACCGGAAGCAACAGGCTGCTTATTTGCTGTCAGCAACCGGCAGGCTATTATTTTGCACCGGCTTTCTAAACCCGTGTCGTCTCTAACTTTAATAAGGTCATCTACTGCAGGTTTTTCCGCAACAAGAATATTCCAGGGATAATCCATTATTGCATTACCCGATGCCCTGAACAAGGACGCGTCATCACAGAAAAGCAGGTTGTACAATTTATTAAAGGCAGTGTTTTTGTAAGGCGCTACAGGCATGTTATTATAATTATTGATTAAAAGGGATTGTTTTTACCTGGTAAATTCATGCCAGGCATTAATGATATACAAAATCTCCTGCTAAAGTAATCGCCTTCCCTCTACATCACCCGGCATATTGCGCCAATGGTAGCGAACCGTTGACTAACGGTAGTTAGATTAATAGTTAAATAAACGCATTAGGACCTATCGTTTAATAACAGCCTTATATAACGAGAAAAGTCCTGCCATTGGCAGGACCCTGAGAACCGTCCGTGTTAATATCTTCAGGCTTTGACAAGCGATACATCCCGCATATTGTCCGGGTCGTATTTAACCTTCACCGTACTTCCCGCGCGGATTGTGGCCATGTCGAAAACCGATAAAATTTCATTTGTCTCTGCGATAAAATTCCTGCCCCTTTCCGGGATCACCTGCATCTGCATTTTTACCTGCGGCTGATGCTCCACGTACAAACCTGTTTGTTCAATCGCCAACACAACAGCTTTTGCCTCTACTCCATTCACCTTTTCTTTTTTCCAGACGGCACGATGTTTTTTTTTCTTTCTTATTAGTTGGGTAGCCAGAAATGGAATTGCAAGCAGTACGATCACCAGTACGCTTTCAATTAATGTTGTTATAAAGATCATTTCCATTCCTGCTGTATTTCGATTGTAAAGGACTAAAAAAAGAACTGTACGGTCTTTATACAATCAACAAAAGGTGGACAGGAGACAACAAAGGGCGATTGGGGTTAAAGTCCGGTGCGTCCGGCCTGGGTATTTGCCTTTTGGATTTTCCTGGAAAAGCGATGAGACAGGCAGTTTTTATGTGGGGCCATTCCCTTCCAACAGGCTTACCTGATAATGTCTTGGTTATCAATGTATTTTTTTATGACAATTCATACCCGGTTGATACCTGCGTTTGGACTTGTTCGGGACTTGTTCGGGAATTGTGCGCAAACACCCTGGCAGAAGCGAACAAGTCCCGAACGAGGTACGAGGCAGGTACGAAGCGGGTCTCTCCCGGGTCAGACACTTTCACGCTGGTTGTTGAAGTGTCTTATACATCGGGGTCGGCTATCGATTAGTATTTATAATTGAGGGAAGCTTATACGCCAGACCCGCGATGAGACATTCTCAAACCGTTGCAGATAGACGGGGAAATGCAAGATTGGTCAAATCAAACAACTAATGATAATAGGGAAGGTAAAGGGACGAGCGTAGTATAACAGTCTTTACACCTGGCGTCGCACTTATGATTTCTTCAGGCACCCGGGCATGAAACCCAGTCCCGGTGTTTGCAAAAGGTATCAACCACAAAACAAACGGCTACCTAAGGTTAAGCTGCTGTAATACTTCTTCTTTTTTTCGACGAGAGACCTCCACCTTACTTCCATCACCCAGCAATACAAATTCATTATCGTTGCTGATACGGGTAATATGTTTGGAGTTGACAAGATGTGACTTGTGGGTACGGATGAATTTGAATTCTTCCAGCATTTCTTCAAAGTGCTTCAGCGTCTTACTTGCTATAAAAGGTTTTTTATTGACCAGGTGTATATGCGTATAGCTGCGGTCGGCTTCAAGACGAAGGATATCATCAATCATAAAGAAATAAACTCCTTCAGACGATGGAACCGCTATTTTAAAATCTTTTACTTCTCTTTTTTCTATATTCTGTACAAGATTATTATAGAGTTCTTTTTTCTGGTTGGCTGATTCCTGTTTTTGCTGATGACGCTGTACGGCAGCTTTCAATTCATCAGGATCAACGGGTTTCAACAGGTAATCGAGCGCGCTGAAACGAATGGCCTGCACGGCATACTGGTTATAAGCCGTAGTAAAGATCACATCGAATGAGGGGTCTTTCAGATTGACCAGGAAATCGAATCCGTTCTTATGCGGCATTTCCACATCCAGGAATACAATACCCGGTTCATAGTCTGCCAACACTGCCGTAGCCGCATCCACCGATTCAGCCTGTCTTATCTCGGTAATCTCCGGAATAAAATTAAGAATATAATGCTGCAG
>CAZGSG010000292.1:0-7451 GCA_964528095.1 uncultured Terrimonas sp. | reverse complement strand
AAATACCAATGGTATATGCAGGACTACCTGGCCTGCATCGCATCTATTGACGAAAGTATCGGTCGCGTGCTTGATTATCTTGACCAGTATAAAATGACCAGCAATACTGCCGTGATCTATACAAGCGACCAGGGATTTTACCTGGGTGAAAATGGATGGTTTGACAAACGTTTTGCATACGATGTGTCGATGGGTACGCCATTATTGGTTCGTTGGCCGGGAAAGATCAAACCCAACACCGTATCGAATACACTGGTACAGAATATCGACTATGCGCCCACCATTCTCGATATTGCCGGCGCGCCGGTTCCTGACTGGATGCAGGGACTTAGCCTGAAACCATTATTGACCGGTAAACAAAAATCGCTGGACCGGAAGTACCTGTATTACCATTACTATGAATTTGCAAAAGACCATACCGTTATACCTCATATAGCGATAAGAGGTGAACGTTATAAACTTATTTATTTTTATACAGTGAACGAATGGGAGTTGTATGACCTGCAGCGAGACCCTGCTGAGCAAAAAAATATTATCCGGTTAAAAGAACATGAATCGCTGATTAAGGAATTGAAAAAAGAATTAAACAATCTTCGCAATAAGTACGACGATCATGAGCAGGCAGGGGAATTAAATTAAGTATATGAACGATAAAGTGAAATTCTCTTAAGTAACATTATCCATTAACCGGGCAGCCTTACCAGTGTGATTCCGAAATAAATTGGCAGCTCATGTACTTCGAGAGGGATTTCGAAGGAGCTAACAGAGAAAATGAGCGAAGGGAGAACTTAGCTATTTGCACAGGGTTGAGCTAAGGAGTGTTTTCACTGCGTGAAAACAGGCGCCAGGATATGCCGGTTATTAAAAAATATTTTTAAAATGGTTTTCGGTTTAGATACGGTTGAATTAAAAAATGCAGTAGCAAGACCGGAATTCTCTGCTCCTGACGGAGACTATTTTTGCATTTTGATTTTTGAATTTTGAATTCGAAAGAAAATACCAACTGTAGTTAATTAACTTACAGCACACAAGCCACTTTTATAAATGGGTGAGCGCTGTCATAGCTCAACTTATCCGGATTCACATACAACATGCTATCATTTTGTTCTTTCATTTCACCAATAGCAGGCCATAGCTGGTTTTTACTAATTTTCCAGGCTGCCTGGCGAACAGACATTATTCCTTCTGAACGAAATAGATACCATCCGATAAGTATATTGCCTACGATTTCAGCCTGTAAGGTACCGCCATTCCTGTCTTTCTGATAGTAATTATAACTGAGCGGGCCGGTGATGGTGATCCCTTTTGCATCAAGTTGCAGCGTAGCCGTATCTCTTTTATTTATCTGTGTAAAACAACCGGTAACCGTGGTGTCTGAAGTAGTACCTGTTTTTACATTTTTATCCGTACTATCAGTGGAAGTGGCTGTAGTACTGCCAGTTTGTTCTTTTGCGTTATTACAGGCCAAAAGAATCAGTACGTTTATTGTCAGTAATACTGTTATGAATTTCATATACTTTTTGTAAAGCTATGAAATAGTTGTGCCAAATTTTGCCGGATACAATCAACAGTGAATGAACAATTAACGATCCACCGTCCTGACCAGGTCTTCCAGTTTTTCCAATTCTTCATCTGTAAACAACCGGGATTGTATAAAAAAACGGACACCCAGTGGTATTTCCAGGGAAAAGCTACTGCCCCGCCCTGCTGTAACATCCAGGATCAATTGGGTGTGTTTCGCATATTCAAACTGATCTGCATGCATGTAAAATTTGCAGCCATTGATCTCTCCCAGGCAGAGATCATTATTGCCCAGTTTAAATTCACCCTCATTAAAACACATAGGTTGACTACCATCGCAGCAACCGCCGCTCTGGTGAAACATCAACGGGCCATGCATCCGTTTAAGGCGATCGATCAATTCAAGCGCAGCGTCAGTAGCCACTACTCGTTTTATGGTTTGCATAATTAATAAGGGAAGGCCGGATAGGCAATGAGTTGAAGCTTATCCGGCCTGCTACTACAATCAGAAAAATCCTAATTTCTGTTTACTATAGGAGATCAGCATATTTTTTGTCTGGCGGTAATGATTCAACATCATTTTATGTGTTTCCCGGCCAAAGCCCGATTTTTTGTAGCCACCGAAAGGCGCATGTGCCGGATAAGCATGATAACAATTCACCCATACACGTCCTGCTTGTATGGCCCTGGGCACCTGGTACAGTTCATGCGCATCTCTTGTCCACACACCGGCACCCAGGCCATAAAGCGTATCGTTGGCTATTTCGATTGCTTCTTCCGTTGTTTTAAAAGTTGTTACAGACGTTACAGGTCCGAAGATCTCTTCCTGGAATACACGCATCTTGTTATGACCTTTTAATATTGTTGGTTGTATATAGTATCCGTGCTCAAGACCGCTATTCTGGTGAAAAGCTTCACCACCTGTTAATACCTGGGCGCCTTCCTGTTTGCCAATATCAAAATAGCTGAGTATTTTTTTATACTGGTCCTCCGACGCCTGCGCGCCCATCATTACAGTTCCATCAAGAGGGTTACCCATCTTGATTGCTTTTGTACGCTGTATTACCCGGTCCATGAATTTGTCATAGATCTTCTCATGCACCAGTATTCTCGAAGGGCAGGTGCATACTTCTCCCTGGTTCAGTGCAAACATCACTGCTCCTTCTACTGCTTTATCAAAGAATTCATCATCGGCAGCAGCTACCGATTCAAAAAAGATATTGGGGCTTTTGCCTCCCAACTCCATCGTTACCGGGATCAGGTTCTCTGAAGCATATTGCATGATAAGCCGGCCGGTAGTTGTTTCGCCCGTAAAAGCCACTTTGTTGATTTTAGGAGAAGTGGCCAGTGGTTTGCCTGCTTCAGGACCAAACCCGGTTACTATATTCAAAACACCTTTGGGTAAAATATCTCCAATAAGTTCCATCAGTACCATTATACTGGTTGGCGTTTGTTCTGCAGGTTTTACCACCACGCAGCAGCCCGCAGCCAATGCAGGGGCAATCTTCCAGGTAGCCATAAGCAAAGGGAAATTCCAGGGAATGATCTGCCCTACCACACCAATAGGCTCATGCAGATTAATACTCACGGTTGTGTCATCATGTTCACTCATGGTTCCTTCCTCACTCCTGATAACGCCGGCAAAATAACGGAAGTGATCAACCACCAATGGCAGATCTGCAGCCCTGGTTTCCCGGATCGCCTTACCATTATCGATTGTCTCCACGATCGCGAGGTATTCGAGGTTATCTTCAATAACCTGTGCGATCTTCAATAGAATATTACTTCTTGATGCTGCGGATGATTTGCCCCAGGTTTCAAAAGCTTTATGAGCTGCATCTATTGCTTTGTCTATGTCCTTTGCATTTCCGCGGGCGGCCCTGGTAAAGACTTTGCCATCAATGGGTGAGATATTATCAAAATACTCTCCGCCTGAAGGCGCAACCCATTCTCCACCAATAAAGTGATCGTATTTTTCTTTGAATGCCGGGCGGGTTGCCAGCTTAGGTTTAGGCGCAACGGCCGTTGTATTACTCATATTGCAAGCGGTTTAATCGTTAAAGAATGAGTTCAATTTCAAAAAAAACGAACCATTACCTGATATTTTTGTACTTTCTTATAGCACAATTGTACTTTGCTTTACTCGGGGAGGTAAAAATGGCTTAATTTGATTTTGCTTTAAAATGGTTGTTATGCCGATCAAAAATCATTTACAAAAGATCGATCTTACTCACCCAAAATACCTGAATACCCTGGTAGAGAACAGACGTATTTTTAATCTGAATAATTGCGAGCTGAATGTTTTTGAGAGTTATGAAGAAAGCTATCGCGTACCACTGACCTTTAGCGATATCGTGATTACCAGCATGGTGAGGGGGAAAAAGGTGATGCATCTTTTTGACAAACCTTCTTTCGACTATTTGCCCGGAGAGACTGTTATACTACCAGCGAATGAGACCATGGTCATCGATTTTCCTGAAGCCAACTCAGCCAATCCAACTCAATGCATAGCTCTTGCAATTGATGCACCTTATATCAACAATACCCTGCAATACCTCAATACATTTTACAACAACGCGAAAGAGGATGAGCATGACTGGAAATTACAGTTCAATCAATACCATTTTTCGAATGATACCGATATAACAGAATTGATCAATAAACTCATTCGGGTTTGTAGTGGTACTGGGAAAAACAAAAACATATTTGCCGACCTGAACCTTAAAGAGTTATTGATACGCCTGGTGCAGAGCCAATACCTGCAGCAGGTAGCCTTGGAGAGCGACGAACTGGGTAATCATACCCGCCTGCATTATGTGTTGAATTATATTCATGAACATCTTACAGAAAAGATAGCTGTTGATGTATTGAGCCGTAAAGCATACCTGAGCCGTAATCTTTTCTTCAGATGGTTTAAAGAACAATTCGGCATCACTCCTTTGGAATACATCAATAAAGAACGGCTGAAATTAGCCAAACAATTACTGGCAGACAGACGCAACAATATTAATACGGTGAGCCTCGAATGCGGCTTTACAGACGTGAACTACTTCATCCGGCTCTTCAAAAAATCAGAAGGTATTACGCCGGGAAGTTACCAGGAGTGTTTCTTCAATTAAACACTTTTGGTTTCAGGTTCCGGGTTTATGGTTCCAGGTTCTTAAGGAACTGTGTTCACCCTAAGCACACAGATTTCAAGGAAGCTATAAACTTTAAGAACCAAGAACCATGTACTATTCACTTAAAAACTAGGTCGTTTTATCTCCATATTCACTGATCAACTCGGCAACCAATGCCGTCCAGCCGGTCTGGTGGTTGGCACCGAGTCCCCTGCCGCTATCGCCATGAAAATATTCATAAAACAATACCAGGTACTCATTTTCGGGTTTTTTATAAAACCAGGCATAGTCTCCGTGTAGTCGTCGATTGCCATCCGCGTCTTTTTCAAAAAGACTGATCACTCTTTTAGTGAGCATATCAGCTACCTGCGACAGGTTGAGTTTGGTGCCTGATCCTTCGGGATATTCTACCTGGAATTCATCTCCGTAGAACTCGCCATACTTACGCACGGACTGGATGATCAGGAAATTGATCGGCATCCAGACAGGACCCCGCCAGTTGGAATTACCACCAAACATGTCTGATGTTGCATCCCCCGGATCATAGCGGATACTGTATAAGATCCCATCGACTGTAACAGAATAAGGATGTTGATCATGGTATTTTGACAAGGCCCTTATGCCTCCGGGTGATAAAAAGCCTTCTTCATCCAGCAGTCTTTTCATCAGGTCGGCCAATCTTTCTTTTGGTATCAGTGACAAAAGAATCTCCCCATCATTGCTACGTTCTTCATTAGGCCAGAATTTATTGGTCTTCTTCCGATAGTTCTCAAACCAGGTAACTCTTTTTTTGAAATCGGTTAGATGGTCCATTACTTTTTTACTGATCGTTGATACCGCATACATGGGGGTAATGCCCACTACAGACTGGATACGAAGTGGTACCGGGTCGGCTCCCGTGACACATAATACGTCATAAAAGAACCGGTCTTCTTCATTCCATAACCCATGTTCATTCAATGCTTCAGCAATAAGCACAAAGTGTTCAAAGAATTTAGTGGCGGTATCTTCGAATGATTTGTCATGCATGGCAATCTCGATGGCCATGTCCATCATATCCAATGCGTAGGTGCCCATCCAACTGGTGCCGTCTGCCTGTTCCAATTGCACCTCACCGGGGAAATGAAAACTCCGGTTGAATACGCCGATATTATCTAAACCGAGGAAGCCGCCCTCGAAAATGTTATTGCCATTAATATCTTTCCGGTTGATCCACCAAGTGAAGTTGATCAGCAGTTTCTGGAAGACTTTTTTCAGAAATACAATATCTCCTGTACCTGATTGTTTTTTTTCAATATTATAGACCTGCATGGCAGCCCATGCCTGTACCGGTGGATTCACATCACTGAAATTCCATTCGTAGGCGGGCAGTTGGCCATCCGGTTTCATATACCACTCCCGCATCACTAATAGAAGTTGGTGCTTGGCAAATGTCGGATCTACCACGGCCATGGATATACACTGAAAAGCAAGATCCCATGCGGCATACCAGGGGTATTCCCATTTATCCGGCATCATAATAATATCCTGATTTTTCAGATGTGTCCAGTCATTATTTCTACCCGACATCTTTGCCGCGCTCACCGGTGTTATACCATCGCTTTTTGTAAGCCAGTCCTGTACATCAAAATGATAGTATTGTTTGCTCCATAAAATGCCTGCCAGTGCCTGCCGTTGTATTCTTGCCATTTCAACACTCATTCCTTTCGGCAATATCTCGGCATAAAAATCATCAGCCTCCTGTTTGCGTATCTTAAATATTTCGTTGAAGCGGGAAGGGAAGGCTTTATCTACCTGCTGATTGGTAAGACGGCAATAAATAGTTTTTGTTTCGCCGGCAGGTATGGTTAGTTTATAGACAGGTGAGAATTTGGTACCGTTTTTTTTCTTTGAAAGTTCGGCTATATTTTTTCCATTGATCACTCCATCATGAAAAGCGTCTTTTACAAAAATCGTTTCATTGGGAATATTGGTAATGCGTTCCGTGTTTGTTTCATTCTCTGTCATCAGGCATTTGTCCGCCGGCTGGAAATAAAAATAATAATCCCCCAGTCGCTCATGATTGGCTTTTACGGATGTTTTACCTAAGTAAGTGATGGCGGGTTTTTCTTTGAGTATCCCCTGTCGCCATCTATTGTAAAACCATAAGGTCGGCAGTACTGTAATATCTGCTGGTTTAGTAAAACGGTTAGTAACCTCTATTTTTATAAAAATATCCTGTACGCTCTGTTTGGCATAGGTCACCAATACGTCAAAGTATTCGTCATTATCAAACACGCCGGTATCCAATATTTCATATTCGGGTTGTAACCTGTCGCGTTTTTGATTTTCATTTTTTAATTGTTCGTAGGGAAATGCTCTTTGTGGGTACTTGTATAAATACTCCATGTAATGATGGGTAGGAAGATTGTCAAGATGATAATATAATTCCTTAACATCTTCGCCGTGATTACCCTGTGGATTACTGAGTCCGAACAAGCGCTCCTTGAGTATGGGATCATTCCCGTTCCATAATGCAATGCCAAAACAAAGGTTTCCAAAGAAATCGGAAATACCGGCCAATCCATCCTCGCCCCATATATAGGAACGGCTATGGGCATGATCAAAGGGAAAATATCGCCATGCATCTCCATTAGGTGTGTAATCCTCCCGAACCGTGCCCCATTGTCTCTCGCTCAGGTAGGGACCCCATTGTACCAGTGGTATTTCTTTCGTCGCATTTACGGCCAGTCGTTGGTGTTCTGCTGTCATTTGTACAATTTATCAAAACAATAGCTGATCGCCTGCAGATTTGCTACTCATCAGAAAATC
>CAZGSG010000291.1:0-7454 GCA_964528095.1 uncultured Terrimonas sp. | reverse complement strand
TAATAAATGGGATTGCTAATTGATTAACTTGATTGTACCATTTGTTGCTGGAAGGTGAGCACGATAAACTCTGCAGGATGTACCACGGCTACTTTTACTGTAACATTCATAAAGCCGTTGAGAATATCAGTTCCTGTCATGGTAGTGCCCAGTCCGCAAGTGACAGAGAACGCGTCCGAGGCGGTGGCACCCTGCAAGCCACCCTGTGCCCAAACAGAATTCAGGAAACTTCCTATCATAGATTTTACTGACTCCCAGGTATTTTTATCATTGGGTTCAAAAATATAAGCGCGTGCCGCCAGTTTGCAGGATTGCTCAAGGAATATGAGTGTTCTTCTTACAGACAGGTATTTCCAGTCCATGCTATTTCCATCCAGTGTTCTTGCGCCCCATACTAAAATACCCATGCCGTTAAAGAACCGTATGGCGTTAATTGATTTGCCTGATATCGCGTCAACATTCAACGGGCCCTGTTGATTATCTGATAGGAAAATTGGCAGGTCTACCGCACCGACTATTGAAGTATTGGCAGGTGCCTGCCAGGGTCCTACTGCATTATCCGTAACAGTTATTACGCCAGCCATAGCCCCACTGGGTGGAAGTATATTGGCATCTGCCAGTACATGCTTTATTATCTGGCCATAGGTTTGACTTGCGGTAATCAGCGCGGCGTTGTTTTGCGCCACTGTATACCCACTTGCAGGGTTAGCCATATTCGCCAGGATAGTGGCTATTGTCGGGTTAGGACTACTTGCGGGGTTAACGATCGCTGCCAGTTGATTAAGATCTCCTCCAAAAAGATTGGTATAATCAATATCTGTTCCCTGCATGATCGTTGTGCCGATAAAGGGGTAATAGGCTATTCCATAGTTCAGCCCGTTTGCTCCCGTACTATTCCTGAATGTTGTAATATCATTCATATATTGGATCGGGTCGGGATCGTTGCCTCCAATGATATCAAAAATACTGACCGAAGTACCCATAGTGCTGCTCTGTAGTAGCATGGCTTCCATTATTGTACTGTTGTTGGCCACATTTAATAAGGTAGCTTCAGGGCAGATGTACATGGTGGGCTCCTGCTCATTCGCTAATAAAGCAAGTCCTCTTTGCAGATCCGGAAGTTGTACGTTAGGGTTAATGATCTGGTCACCCGGATTCATTGGGGTATTGGAAGGGGCACCATACGTACCGACCGAAACAATGTAGGCATCTCCTCCACCGTTTTCGTAAAATAGTTTTACGCTGTTGTACAGGTAATAAATGGTATTGGGGTCTGGTACAATAGAATAGTAACCGCCGTTTATTTGCAAATAATCACCTTTAACTGGTTGGGTTTTTTGCTGCACCAGGTAATACTCGGGATTATATTGTTTGGTGGGACTTGCCGGCGCAGGCGGATCGGGCCAGCAAAAGAATGCCTGGAAATCGCCGAATGACGTGATCTTAACGGGCACGTTCAAATACGATTTCCCTTCGTAAACGGCTTGTGGTGTATAACCAATAAATGCAGGAACAGCGGTAGCCACGGCAACTACTGAATTCGGAAATGCATTTATTTCGTTTATGTATACACCCGGCGTTTTGATTGTAAGCAGGTTCATAGATTTCTCATTTTTTTAGTTTTAAATTATATATATACATACATTGGAGAAGCGGGAATTATTTTACCATCGATAAGTACAGTGCCCATATTCGATGGGTCCGGATTAGGAAGATTTTTGAAAACCATTTTGGTGCCTGCATTTGTCTTAATAGCATTGTTCGTATTTTCTGTCACTTTATTGACGAGGTCGAATTTGGAAATAGGTGTCTGGCTTAACGGCAACCTGGTTTTTCCCGAATAAAAAAACAATGCATCTTCACCATTTTCCAGTTGTACCTGTTCAGGTCCTATAAAGTCAATATTGGCTTTTCCGCTTATAGAGGGGTTGCCGAGCGGTACCGCATTTTTATTTATAATATAATACTGCCATTGTGTAGAGCGGGCAGCCAGGTTGATGATATAATTTACAGGGAGATGATTGTTGCCAACACCAGGTAGATTATCAAAATAAATCTTTAAAGTCCCAATTTCCGGGGATGCTTTTTTATTGGTCAAAGCGAGATGCAACGCGACGCTATTGTTATCTCCGCTGTTTAAAGGATCCTGATTACTGTATTCCATTTGCCATAACCAGTCAGCCGGCAGTTCGGTAAAAAATACAAAATCAGTATTGGTGCTATCTATATTAAATGCAAAATGATCCAGCCCGCTTGTTGTTTTTATATATTGTAAAAAGCTGTGGGGAGAGCTGGCAGTGTTCACCACCAGGTCAAATCCGTTGATATTTCTTTTCAGGGTGAACCCATACTTATTCAGTACTTTTTCCGTCGCCGTGTTTGCAGTAAAGTCAAGACAGGTACAAATATCATTTCTAAAATAGCTGTGAACTACCCTGACAGAAAATAGTATTTGAAAATTAGTCTGCATTCAGTTCAAGCTGGTTTGCGATTTTTGAAATACCGGTGCTAAATCCAAGTGTTTCGTTGGCCTGCATAGTGATCAGCCTGACCTTGTAGATAACAGATGGCTGGTATTTTGCGCCCATGGCTGTCCACAAGCTGTGCATGTCGTGATAGCTGATCTTTTCTATTTCAAATTCCAACCTGCCCAATCCGGCAGGCATGGCAGAAGATAAACCTGCATCAAGGGTATTATATGCCTGTAAAAAAAGGATGACCGCATTTAAATAGCTGAGGGTTTCTCCATAATCATCAAAGTTTGAACTTACCAGGAGATCAAGGTTATACCTATCCATCGGGTTGACATCTGAAAAATTCCCGGTTGCCAATTTTTGATTTCTTCCGTAGAAACGTTTATTTGTTTCTTTTTCAATATTGATCAACGAAAGCACGATTTTATTCTGGTTGATCAGGGGCAGTGTTCCATTGCCTTCTATCAGGTTATTCAGCACTACTTTGCTTTCATCGAGAGCAAACCGATTCTTCAGATGCTGGTCAAGAACATTTTTGGTAAACTGGAGTGCTTTATTGATCATTCTGTAATCTGTTGAAATGCTTTAGTACGGGCAATAAAAACTGTCAGTTGATATGACTGACGTAAAGATATTCTTATAGACAGGGGATCACCAAAATCGCGCATATACCATCCGTATACAAGCCAGGTGAATGCGTAGACAAATCGTATACAAGCAACAAAGGTTATTATCTTCACTCGCGGAGGAGGGGTGGTGATGTAATGGAAAAACACGGTTTCCTTCAGAAAGATCATACAGAACCTGTACAACTTGCGGGACACTTTTTTCTGTAGGAAGTTTGCTCAAAGATCTTTTTTACACGGAGGCCCGGAAAATAAATAATCATTCATTCTGGTTGATGATCACTTTATACTGAATATTGTTTTAGTAGGTCTTCAAAATAAAGGAGACACGGAATTGGAAGAGTATACCAACTCCGTGTCTCTTTTATTTTTGAACAACAAAATTGAGTACTAACCAGGAGTAGAATAATAATCGAAATAGCGGAATGACCACCTGTATCAGCCGCCGTAGCGCCTACGCTGAAGCTTTAGCGAAGGCGGCTCCGTGTAAAAACAAATAACAGGCTCGCCCCAGCCTTCCCTTTATAAAATCGTTTACCACGGAGCCCAATAAAATGTGAAAATCTCGTATCAATTAAACGATTGTAAATAGCTCCTAAGGCTTTGGTCCCTGCCGAGCACCATTTTTTTCTTTAAACGATATTTATGTGTGCGTACACTTTCCTGGTTGATGCCCAGTAAAGATTTTATATCATCATTTGACATATTCATCTTGAGGTAGCAGCAGTATTTCAGGTCGATCTGGGTTAAGCTGGGATATTTTTTTACCAGCAGGAAGAGGAAGTCGGGGTTGGTTTTTACAAAATACAATTTAAAATCTTCCCAGAGCTTAGTGTCATTTACCGATTTTTTAATGGAGTTAACGATATGCGTTAACTCAACCCTTATAGGGTCTTCTACCTGGGAGAAAAGACCGGCGATGCGCTCTTTCACTTTTAATAACACATCGACCTTCTGATCCAATTCCAGTACAACTTTGCTCATATCCCTATCGCTCCTTAACTGGTTATCTTTTATCGCCGCCTCGGCAAGACTGGTAGATTTGTTTTTAGCAAGAGGATCATTTTTTAGTAAAAAAATTGAATTGATTATAGAATTAAGATAACCGGCACGGTTGATATGTTCCAGTAAATAGACAAATACAATCGAATTTTTTGGCCAGTAGAGTTTTTCATATGCAGTTTCTTTTGAGATACAGAGAATTGGAAACGCAGGACTTTTAGCGAAGGAGCTTAAATCGTTCACGACAAGCTGGTTATCACGAAAACAGGGAATGACCAGGTCCGGAGTCACAGATTTTGTCAGGTTTATTAAATCCGAACTTTTTGTTACTGTTATTATATTGTAAGCATAATATTCCGATTCCCCAATGCTATTCATCACAATAGCTACAGTTTTTGTATCATCACAACCCAATAATATTACTTTCTCCTCCTTCATTCATAGCGATTTCTTACATACAATAAATGCGAGGCGGGCAATTGGCCTGTATCATGTACAGGGTATCGGCCAATTTAAATGGCCACTTAAAATGATGAGAATTCTCGGCCGGTATAAACTGCATAAGCATAAGGACAGGGTTTAACATACAGGAATTTTTATGAAGTTCTTGCATAGGCGAATCGCGCGGCTTCCCGTTTACGGAGAATTCCAAAAGGGAGGAATGGCATAATTCTGTAATGAATAGAGTAGTAGAATTAACTTCAGAAAAATTCCTGAAAGGCGTACGTCTCAGAATTTGCTACTCTATTGCCGGTCTATGATCTCACTGATGACGGCTGGTCTATCAGGTGCAGAGAGTATTGCAATCAGCGTTTCCCAGTCTATAATAAATAAGAACCAGTCACATTACATTCAACCAACCGATCAGAAAGAACCAACGACTTAACTACTTCGAATATCAGGATATCGTTCTTTCATTTTTCTGTTATTTCGGTCAGTCAGGAGAGTTGTAAAATAAATCTAGATATTTTTTGACTAAGAACAGGAGCGTTTTTTTACCGGAGGGCTGTACCGTTTTTACCCCTTTTATCAGCTGTAAAGGCTTTACCAGTAAGGGTTTCAGCAATATTGTTTAGCTAAGATTTATAGGGGTTTACTGCTATTAATTTTTTGAATTAATACCTGCAACCTGCCTTATTGGGCTAACCGCTCATCCTAAATTTTAGCCAACTAAAGATAATATTTTAAACGTACGATAAAAATCCTACCTTTAGTTCATGCAAGAAAATACACGAGAAAATAATCTTCCCGAACCTACAAAGTCTGAGTTGGAGATATTGCAGGTACTGTGGCAGTTTGGTCCCAATACCGTTCGCTTTGTAAATGATCACCTGAATGAGCAGAAACGGGAAGTACAATATAGCTCTACCCTCAAGCAGATGCAGGTGATGGCGGAGAAGGGCTTGTTGTTAAGAGATGAAAGCCAGATGAAACATATTTATAGTGCCGCGGAAGAAGAAAGTAAAACAAAAAACTTCTTGCTTGAGCGTTTTGTGGATACCATGTACAACGGATCGGCCCGTAGCCTGTTGATGCAGTTGCTTGGTAACAAGAAGACATCCAAAAAAGAAATGGAAGTGATAAAAGAACTGATAAAAAAGCTGGATGATTAAAACAAGAGGGTAGGATAACTATAACAGCGATAGTAAGCCGGGAGAAGATCAAGGTTTGTGGGAGCACAGACCTGGGGGGATACTGCATTCCTGCAAGAGATCTTATGTTCGCTATCGAAAAAAAACAGGTCAGGAAAATTATCATGGCCAGCAGAAGAAAAAATATCGAATTAAGCAATAGATAATAAAATCACCGTATGCAACAAATAATAAATAGCCTCGCCTGGGTAATGGTCCATTCGCTATGGCAGGGTCTGCTGGCAGCATTGCTTGCTGCCATAATCATCAGTTGCACACGGAAGTCTGTAGCCAGGCTGCGGTATAATTTATTGGGAATGGTAATGATCCTGTTCCTCATCACTGCTTTCATTACATTTTTTGTTCAGTTGGATAAACAAGAAAAGATAGCAGGCTCCCTTTACCATATGCCTAAAGCCGTCAATAACATTCCTGAGATCACCACAGCGGTATCTCCAACAGGCATCAATACTGATCTCACGAGCTGGGTTAATGATAATACGGGTTTACTATTGACGACCTGGGCATTGTTTTTTTTACTGAATTGCATGAAATTAACTACAGGTCTTATGGCTGTACGACGTTTACGTCATTACAAAACATTTTCCATAACTGATGAATGGAAAATAAGATTGGAGCAATTGAGAGATAGCCTGGGCATTCGGCAATCTATCACCCTGTTACAATCGGAGCTGGTGAAAGTACCTGTAACACTTGGTTTTTTACGACCTGTTATTTTATTACCGGTGGGGTTGATAGCCAATATCCCAGCTGAGCAGGTAGAAGCGGTATTGCTTCATGAGTTGGGCCATATTAAAAGAAAAGATTTTTTCGTAAACTTTTTACAACATTTTGCAGAAGCGATATTCTTTTTTAACCCTTCGCTGCTTTGGATATCTTCCTTGTTGAGACAGGAAAGAGAAGCCTGCTGTGATGATATTGTGGTGAACAAAATCGGGCAGAAACGTCATTACCTGAATGCGCTGGTTAGTTTCGAAGAATACTCCTTACATCACATGCCGTATGCAATGGCTATCAGTAGTAAGAAACAATACTTGCTCCACCGTGTAAAAAGAATAGTAACTAATGAAAACAAAAAACTCAATCCTTTTGAAAAACTCGCCCTGCTGTCAGGTCTATTATTGTTTTCCGCTTTTACATATGTGACCCGGGAAAAGATGGAGATGCCTGCCGCTACATGCTTTGAGCAGGGTACTATCAGGCAGCAGCCCTTCTTCCAGTTGAAAGAAACAGACCTGGTAAAACCTGCTGTGCAGCCAGCGAAAAAAGAGAAGAAGAAAAGCCTTTACATTCAGACAACAATTGCAGACACGATACCTGCAAAAAAGGAAAAGACAGATGCCAGTATTATTACAGGTAAAATCACTGAAACACCACCAGTAATGAAGACCCCGGAAATTAAAATCACCGATGCTGATAGAGCCTTGCAGGAAATTATAAAGATCAAAGAGCAAATTGGAGAAAAGAAAGAATCCATCGGAAAAAGTAAAGCCGAGTTGGCTATTCACCAGGGAAAAAATAATAGCGAGGAAGCAGCACTAAAAGCGAAAATAGAGAAGGAGCGCAAAGAAGTGGAAGTAAAACGTGATGAGCTGAACAGGAAAAGGGCAGAGTATGAAAGTTTGAAAATACAGGAAATAAAAAATAAGCAAAGGGAAATAAACCAGGCAAAGAAAAAAGAAGTTCAGCCCATATAATCA
>CAZGSG010000290.1:0-7476 GCA_964528095.1 uncultured Terrimonas sp. | reverse complement strand
GAAGGGATAATAAATTTAGTATGATCGATCGCAGCGTGCATTGGCAGGGGTTGCTCCCGGTTTACGGCGGTCATACCATGATCAGAAACAAAAATAAAACTCACGGGCAGTCCTGTTTCGCGCACAGCTTCGGTGAGCTGGTAAACGATGGAATCAACCGTTTTTACCGCCGCTGCGGTTTGCGGGGCATCAGGACCATAACGATGCCCGGCATGATCAACATCGGAAAGATAAAATGTAATAAAATGCGGGCGTTGCTCCTCTGGCAGGCTAAGCCAGTCCTTTACAACCTGTATCCTTTTATTTATTTCCATCTTGTCGTTAAAGTCATAATAATAAGACGGGCGGATATCTTTTACCGCAGCTTCTGAACCAACCCAGAACATACTGGCGCTTAATAATTGCTGCTGCTCTGCCAGTACCCATAACGGGGTACCGCCATACCATTTACCATCTCTTACTTTTTCTCTATCGCCCATGGAATAGCCGGTCTTTAATGCCGGATCATAAAAACTATTATTCACCAGCCCATGATGTGAAGGATATAATCCTGTTACGATCGTATAATGATTGGGAAATGTGACACTCGGAAAAGAGGGTATCATTGATTCGGCCCTCACCCCCTGCCGGCCAAAATCCAGTAAATGTTCAGCCTGATATTTTTCTGCATAGTCAAAACGAAAACCGTCCGCGGAGATCAGGATAACATACGGTTTTTTCTGCTGGGCTGCGCTGTTCTTTCTTCCCGCTGCAATATGTTGTAATGAATCCTGGCTTTGAACCGGGCTGCTGCTTACTAATAATGTAATAAGAAGTGTATTGAAAAAAATAAGCTTCATTGTATCGCTTCCTTTATGTGTGTATAATTATTCAGGTTTACCAGCTTTGATATGCCTTGACTGTAACTGATTGTCTTTTCTGTATTGCTGAAGCACCTGCCCTGCTTCCTGCGCCCTGTCCGAAGATAGAATATCCGCTCCCCTGTCTATAAATTCGCCATACGTCTTTTCTCCTCTTGCAAGCGCCTGCCTGTCCAGGTTGCCCATTACTCCAAGAATACACTGAATCCTGTGTTCATGCAGCAGTTCATATAATTCTTTATCTGCTTCACGCACCCCGATAAAAGCTACCAAGCGGTTATCAGGAACACCTTTACTGTTCAGGCGCAACAGGTCTTCCCTGTTCTGGATCGAGGCGGAGATCATCAGGTCCGGAGCAAGTTGGTATACCTCTGCAGCCTGGTCGGCGCTGTAAGTAATAATAACAGAGCAGGCTTCTGCCTTTGTACGACGCACGGCTTCGATCACTTTGGCATAGGGAACACCCCGCTTCACATCCAGTGTAAAAATGACCTTTCCTTTGCCCCATACTAAAACATCATCCAGTTTAGGAATACGGAAAGCCGTTGTATCACCATTATTGTCTTTCAGCCTGAATTCTTTTAGTTCATTGTAGGTATAATTTTCTACAGGCCCTTTACCCGTACTGGTCCGGTCGAGGCGGTTATCATGCATCAACACCAGTACAGAATCTTTGCTCAATGTGATATCGCATTCTATGATCAACGGCTGAGAAATAATGCTATGCTGAAATGTTTCAAGCGCATTTTCAGGATATCCTTTTTGTGGTCCGCCACGATGCGCGCTAATAAGAGGAATGCGTTCCTTTGAATAGCCCAGAAACCGTTGTAATTCCGCTGTTGTTTTAAACTGCAGCAGGTTTGGCGTCGATTGCGCCCCTGCCACAAGCACAGCCAGTAATAATAATAAGAGCCAGCTGAATTGACGACTATACTTCATTTTTTTTCGGAATAAATTAAAGGGCATGCGAACAACGCATACCCTTTAAAAACATTATTTAATAGTAACGAACTTCGAAACAGAAACCGTACCCACTTTATTACTGGTGGTCCTTGCATACAGGCGAAGCGTATACGACTTCGACCCTGCTGGCAATTTCGTCAGCTTCAGTGTAAGATTACCAGTGATAATACTTGTGTTCGGATAACTGGTCGGGATCAGTTCGGTGGCTATCGCATTGTTTCCATTGGCAGTGCTTGCCGGTGTTATCCACCCATTAAAATGAACACTGTCTACAAGGGTAGCCGGTCCCGAGGCCGGGGCGGTATACCAGGCCATATCGAACGCACCTGGATCGGCTTTGCTGATAGCTCCGCCAAAAGTTACCAGGATCACATCGGATTGTGCAAATGGTCCCACCTGTTGCACAAGACCTAAGCTGGTAAGCTGGATAGTAGGCAATGCTTTTTCCAATTCTTCTTTTATATAGTCATTGTTCTTCTGGCAGGAAACGAATGATATTATAAGTATAGAGGATAATAAGTATGCTATCTTTTTCATGTTTGATTGTGCTGGTTAATTAAAAAATATATCGTACGCCCAATTGCATTGACCAGGTACTGCCCGATCCGTAAATTGTCTGGAAAGGTTCTGTAAACAATGCCCCATTTGTGCTCTGCATACGGTAAACCGGTACTCCGTTGGCATTAAAACTTCTGAATGCCAGGGGCTGTGTAGTCGTAGTGCTCTTGCCGCCGGGCCAGTATTTGTTAAGAAGATTGGCAAAGCTGTTAAAGTCCGCGGTGATCTGTAATGTATGCCTTGATTTGCCGGATTTGATGAAGATATCCTGCATGATCCTTGCCGTCAGGTTATTCGACCATTGAGATGTGCCACCATTTCTTTCAGCGTATTTTCCACGTCTCTTGCTTAGGTATGGAGAGTTATTGATAAATTTCTCAAGCGCGGCAGCCTGCTGCTCTGGAGTAAAATTAAATGTTGCGCCATTTACAGTAACCGAATATGCTTAAAAATTAAGATCGGTTGCTTTATTAGGTACAAACATAAGGTCCTGGTTATTTCCATCGCCATTCATATCGCCATTAAGCCTGTATGTAAGATTGCCGCCTGGTGATCCCTGATATACCACTGAAAAAGTTGTGGCAGCATGTGAAAGATACTCCAGCCTGTAAGACAACATGCTGATCACCCTGTGACGGGCTACGGATGAAGAAGGATTAAGCTCCAGGTCATTGGTTGTTCCAACTGTTGCATTAGAGTTCCACACAGAGTATGCCTGTGAGCCAGAGTTACCGGTAACGTCTTTCGCACCTGTATACGTATAAGCAAGAGATCCATAAAAGCCTTTTGCAAAAGCTTTGGACAATTGCGCTGTGAGTGCATAAGAGTAACCCTTGCTGGTATTTTCAACAACTACAGCGCTGCTTACTCCAGGATAGATATTTTTATCAGAAGGAGATGTAGAGATATAACGGGGTCTTGTATCGGGACCGCTGGCCACGCCTGTTGGGTCTTTCAGATTGGCATTACGCATACGGATAGCGTTAATGTCTTTTGTGATCAGCCCCTCAAGGGTAAAGCTAAAACCATTGCCCAGGTTTTTATCCATTGCGATGTCCGTACGGAATATCTGGGGGAATTTAAAGTTATGATCAACCAGTACAACATTACTTGGTATAGAAGCACCTGCTACCGGAGGAAAAAGGTTAGCATACGCATCCACAGCAGGATTGAAACTGATACCTGAAAGAATAGCGGCTTCATCAGGATTAGTATTCCTCAATGCCACACTGTTCTGATACATGCCTGAATTGGTAGGCATATTGGTGAGCCATACAAAAGGAGCCATTCCATTAAATATGCCAGTACTGCCTCTTACTATTAATGATTTATCTCCTAATGCATCCCATCTTATACCCACCCGTGGGGAAAGATTGACTCTTGCTACAGGCCATTGGCCATCGTAATGAGTAAGGGTGCCATTCTTATTAGGGAGGGCCAATGCCGTGATAGCAGGATTTTCAAGCGCTTTCTCTACATAAACAGGTTTGTCTGCCCTCAACCCGATCGTTAATTTCACTTTGGGATTGATCTTGATCTCATCCTGTGCATAAAAAGCTGCCTGGCCATATTTCAACTCTGCAGAATACACGGCTTTTTTCCCGGGCACCATTGAATAGGCATAGGAAAAATAAAGCGGCGCTTTATTGGTAGTAAAGTCATTCAGGGAATTATACACGTAATAACTCTGCGCACCCGGCATGAACATATTACCTACCAACTGGCTTTCATAGGTAATACCACCAGTAATGCTGTGTTTACCTGCATAATAGCTAAAGTTGTCAGTAACACTCCACACTTTATTGATCACATCATTATTAAAACTATATGGCTCATAGCCAAAACTCATATAGTTGTGAGCAACGGTAGTGCCATCAAATATCTCTACAAAAGGAAAGTCAGCGCTATTGGTGGCCCTTGTATCTCTTATCTTGGTCATGGTCACTAAAACACTGTTAGAAAAATTCTTGTAATTACTATTTAACTCTAAAGTGCCCGATCTTACAATATGTTTGAATCCGTATACTGAATTCGCGAACACCATTGAACGGTTGCTCAACCTGCTGTTAGGCAAGCTGGACAATAAAGAAGTAGTACCGGGGAGAGCAAATCCACCGCCTCCGATGATAGAAGTTCCGTTGATAGAGGATGGATCTTCATTGCTTACAAAATCATTGTACTTACCTGTGAGCTTATGATGGTTATTGATATTCCAGTCTATTTTTGCGATATATTTATAATTATCCCTCGTTGCAGTAGGATAATTTTCATATTCACCTGCATCATAACCATATTTTTCTTTCAGGAAGTTTGAAAGTTTGGCCATTGAATCAAGTGGGGTGCTTGACTGGGAACCTGCAACTTTACTGCCCTGAGGTACAAAGTTGGTGATCCTTGAACCGGAATTGACCTCATACTCTCCGTTAATAAAAAAGAAGAGTTTATTCTTAATGATCGGACCGCCAAGTGAAAATCCAAATGATTTTTTGGAGGAAGCCGTTGATGCGGGCGCCAGTTTTATATCACCCGATTTTCTTCCATTGAATGACTGATCACGGTAAAAAGTAAAAGCAGTTCCATGAAATTCGTTGGTACCGCTTTTTGTAACAGCATTGATACCCGCCCCGGTAAATCCGGACTGGCGTACATCAACAGGCGCTATGTTCACTGATACCTCATCAAACGCGTCGAGTGATACAGGCTCTGCGCCACCGCCTGGCAATGGATCTGTGCTTAGTCCGAAACTATTATTCAGGTTAGCTCCATCGATCTTCAGGTTATTATAATATCCGCTTCTTCCCGCAAATGAGCTACCTCCATTTGACTGGGGAGTGAGTTTGGTAAAATCAGTGATGCTCCTGGAGAAGGTTGGAAGTGTAGACAACTGTCTTGAATCAATAACGGTGGAGGCGCCGCTTTTTTCAGCAGCGGCCTTACGCTTCACTGAACGAACGGACACATCCGTCAATTCTCTGACTTTTTCATTGCTTACCGAAACTGTAACGTCATATGGTTCACCCAATGTAATTCTGAAATCCTTGATGATCTGCGGTTCAAAGCCCATAAACTCGATCTTTAAATTATAAGGGCCCCCGATCCGCAGACCAGTCAGCGTAAAGGAACCTGCCTTCCGGCTAAGGCTCAGGTATTTTGTTCCTGAAGGCTGGTGTATAAGTGTGATAGTGGCTCCTTCAAGCGGTGAGCCATCTGGTCCTTTTACGGTACCCGTAACCGATCCTGTGGTCAGCTGTGCTTTCATTGCCAGTGGCAACAGGAAAATACAGAACAGGAAAAATAATGATGTCTTCTTTAACATAAACAGCGTCTTTTGTGTAATGTGATTTAAAATGTTTGTCGGTTTTTCATTTTTATTTTGAGTCTGGTGTTGCATTGATATTGCCGTTGATAACAGGTCTGTTTTCCCGGTCGCGGCGGCCTGACGATTTAATGATGCCTGGCAATAAAATACCATCGGGCGCTTTGAAAGGAAGTGCTAAGAGTCTTGCTATAATCGGAGCAATATCTTCAAGCCCCATTTGGGGAATGACCGTTCCCTGGTTAATACCTGCTCCATAAGCGATAAATCCTGTTTGGATATGCTGGAAGTCAGGGAAAAATCCATGCGTACCGCCCCTGCCTGCCCTGACGAATTCGCCTGTGGTTCCGCCTGATATGGATACGCCCTCGATCCCGGCAATGGCCAGTGCAGCATTGGGATCTGCTCCGATCTTATCCATTTCCTGCCTGCTGACGATACGGAATAGTTTTTTAACCGATGCTGGTAAACTATCGAGTATGGCCTGTACTCTTGCAAGTGTTTTGGTATCTGCTTTATTTTTCAGGTGCAGGAATGCAGATCCGCCGCTGCTATGAAACATGGCTTTCCAGTTATTTTTTCCACCGGCCTCATCTATAAGACCATTGCGCGCCAGCAATACATTAGGTGATATGCTTGTATTGATATCAACAAATCCATGATCACCGGTAATGATCAGTGTGGTACTGTCCGAAATACCTGCCGCTTCTATCGCTTCAAGTATATTGCTCACAGCATGATCGGCCGAAGCAAGGGCTTTTTTAACTTCTTCACCATTTCTCCCTACGGAATGTTCTGCATGATCAACACAAACGATATGAACAGTCGTGAAATTGGGTTTGTATTTTTTTAAGAGGTAAGCAGCCATGCGGCTGAGATTTTCATCGATCGCAAGATTGTTCAGGTTCATCTGTGCATAGCTAAGTTTGCCTGTTGCATTTTGCTGTATTTCATCGAAAAGTCCTGCGGGACTTACATTCGGATTAATAGAGCCGCCATTGCCCCGGTTATTTTCCCAGGATTCAGGAACATTATAATCGATGGGTGCGCCAACAGAGACCGGCCATGATAAACACGCAGATGTCATACCTGTCTTGCGAACTGCATCCCATAAGGTTTCCGTTTTTATAAATTTTTCTTCTCTGTACCAGGTTCCGGTGGAACCGGTATCAGAAAAGATCGTGTTATAATATATTCCATGACGGGCAGGCATTGCGCCTGTGATAATGGTTGTATGCGAGGGATAGGTCACTGTTGGAAACACACCGCGTACTCCTTCCGCATATGCTCCATTATTCTTAAGAAACTGGAGATTGGGAGTAGGCCAGCTGGCATCAAGATAAAAATCAGGCCGTAGTCCATCAATACTGATCAATACAACATATTTAGACAACCTTTTCTCCGCGCCTTCTCCTGTCTGCTGGGCGATCACCGGTAAACGAAGGGATACAAACAGGGAAATAATAGAAAGAATACAAATGCTTTTCCGCATAAGCTATAGCTTTTGTTGAAGTGTTGAAAAATGAATAAGGCATAATGAGGTGCAAATGTAATAGCGGAATTAAGCAAGGGAGGTAAACGAAAAATCACTAAATCATTACGAAAACATTACGAATGTTAGATTCTTACATACACAGCATAACCTGGTATGAATGTGCTGATAAGCAAAGTAATAAATGCACCTGCTATAAGTGCAGTGATGAATGTTATTTGATTGTGTCTGCAACCAACTGTCGCGTAGTGGCCGTGAGATCGGCAATATCTTTGTTGGTGATCAGT
>CAZGSG010000289.1:0-7504 GCA_964528095.1 uncultured Terrimonas sp. | reverse complement strand
GCTTTCATTCAATTTGAAGTCGATGATTTTTTCCCAGCCATCGCGACCTATCGTAACGGGTACGCCAAGGCAGATATCTTTCTGGCCATATTCGCCTTCGAGGCTTACACAGCAGGTAAATAATTTCTTTTCATCACGAACAATGCTTTCTACCAGCGCGGCACCGGCAGCACCTGGCGCATACCAGGCAGAGGTACCGATGAGTTTGGTCAATGTAGCGCCACCAACCATAGTATCAGCTACGATCTGTTTTTGTTGCGCTTCGCTTAAGAAATTGGTAACCGGAACAGAGTTCCAGGTAGCCAGGCGAATAAGCGGGATCATGGTAGTATCACCGTGACCGCCTACTACAACCGCATTAAGATCGGAAGGGCTGCAGCCAAGATGCTGGCTGAGTTGATATTTGAAACGGCTGCTATCCAATGTACCACCCATGCCAATGATCCTGTTCTTTGGCAGACCGGTTGATTGTAACGCGAGATAGGTCATGGTATCCATCGGGTTGCTGATCACAATGATGATCGCGTCCGGTGAATGTTTGAGGATATTTTCCGCTACACCTTTTACAATACCAGCATTTACGCCAATGAGTTCTTCCCTTGTCATGCCTGGTTTGCGGGGCAGACCCGATGTAATCACCACTACATCACTGCCGGCTGTTTTCGCATAATCATTGGTAGACCCGGTGATCTTTGTATCAAAGCCAAGCAGGGTAGCGGTTTGCATCATGTCCTGCGCCTTGCCTTCAGCGATGCCTTCTTTGATATCTAATAAAACCAGCTCGGTAGCCAGTTCTTTGCGTGCAATATTATCAGCGCAGGTCGCGCCTACAGCACCAGCTCCTACAACGGTAACTTTCATGTATCTGGAAATTTAAAAAATGAGTAAAATAATTGGCCGCAAAGATAACCTGAACTGGTTAGCGAATAAAGGCCGGAATGGATTTTTATTGAAATATATCTAACACTTTTTCAACAGGTAATGCTCCTTCAAAGACCTCGATCAGGTCTTTCTTTTTATCATAAAAAGCGAGGAAGGGCAGATTGCGGATATCATAATAAACAGGTAGCAGGAAACTCTTGTCGTTGCCCACTACGATATTGCTGAAACGGGCCAGCTCGTATTTGGTATAGAATTCTTTCATTTTTTCAAAAGGGAGCGTGGTCGACATCACGATCTGGATATCCTTGAAACGATCGATGTTCTTAATGATCGACTCGGTCTCATGCTGGCAATGTTCGCAATCAGGACTGAAGAGCATGAGCATCACCTGTTTTTTCTTATCCAGGTCATCACGGGTAAAGTTGGTGGTACTATCAACCAGCAATAACTTGAGCGGGATATTTTTAGGAAACCGTTTGTAAGGGGCCAGTCGCGCAGAATCTGTTTGAGCGGTCGCCACCTGGGCAAAGAGTACGAACGCGATAAGGGGGATCAAATTTTTCATACTGCAAAGAGAAATTATTTATTGTTAAAAAAAACAACAAAAATTTGGAATTTGAAAGAATTACAGTAGGTTTACGAAAATTTCGTAGACATGGAAAAGCTCACCCATTCAGAAGAAGAAGCCCTGCAGGCCGTATTTAAGACCGGCGAGGGCAATATCAAGACCATTATGGAGAATATGCATACGGAGATGCCGTATACCACGATGGCTTCCATTATCAAGAACCTGGAGAAAAAAGGCTACCTGCTGAGCCGGATGGTAGGCAATACCTATCTGTATAAGCCAGCCCTATCGGAAGAAGATTTCAAAAAGAAATTCATGGGGAACGTGGTGAAAGACTATTTCGACAATTCATATAAGGAACTGGTGAATTTTTTCATTGAGCAGAAAAAACTCTCTCCAAAAGAATTAAAGGATATCCTGGAGATGATCGAAAAAGGAAAATCCTGAGTACAGTACACCAAACATAGTTATTGAAACATCAAACCAACAAACAATGCCTGTAATCTTTCAATACCTGGTAAAACTTTCGATCAGCCTGGCCATCATGTATCTTTTTTATCAGCTGGTTTTGCGGAGGCTTACTTTTTATAACCACAATCGCTGGTACCTGGCCGGTTATTCCTTTTTATGTTTTTTTATTTCGCTGATCAATATAGGCCCGGTACTGGAAGGCAATGATTCTTCTACGATGGGCCTGGTAAAATTCATACCGACAGTACAGACATTGGCGGTAAAAGTGCCGGGCGATATGGGAATGGCTGAAGCAATGGGTGCATGGACAATCTGGAGCTGGTCGCTTTTATTCTTTTCATTGGGAATACTGGTGATGCTGGTGCGGTTGTTATTGCAATTAATGTCATTCAGAAAAATGACCAGGCAGGCCACACTTATCGCAGATGAGCAGGTAAAATTTTACCAGGTAGATAAGGATATCATGCCTTTTTCATTCGGTAATTCAATTTTTATCAACCAACACCTGCATACGGAACGCGAGTTGAAAGAGATCATCCGGCATGAGTTCGTGCACGTGAAACAAAGACATACCATCGATATCATCTGGAGCGAACTGCTCTGCATTCTGAACTGGTATAATCCTTTTGTATGGCTGATCAGGAAAGCCATCCGGCAAAACCTGGAATTTATTGCCGACAACAAAGTGATACAGGGGGGCATGGACAAAAAACAGTATCAATATCTTTTATTAAAAGTGGTTGGTAACACCCACTTCAGTATAGCCAATCAATTCAATTTTACCTCGCTTAAAAAACGTATAGCCATGATGAACAAAATCAAAACAGCCCGGATACAGTTAGTGAAATTTTTATTTATCCTTCCATTGCTTGCCGTATTACTGCTCGCGTTCCGTAACAAACTGGATGAGAATGCCGATGACAGCACTAAAGGACAATCATGGTTGACAGGGATCGTAATAGACAAGGAGACCCGTCAGCCATTAAAAGGCGCCAAAGTAGGAGAGTCCGCTAACGGACAGGAGACCACTACAGATGAAAACGGTTTTTTCAAAATACCGGTGACAAACAACACGGGTAAATACAGTTCGCAGATGTATGTGATCATGGACGGGTATATGAAAAAACCGTTCAGCACACCCGTATTGTCAGTAGAA
Organism: uncultured Terrimonas sp.; assembly: GCA_964528095.1. Taxonomy (GTDB): domain Bacteria; phylum Bacteroidota; class Bacteroidia; order Chitinophagales; family Chitinophagaceae; genus CAZGSG01. The sequence continues at coordinate 4,427 of CAZGSG010000289.1, read as the reverse complement.
AAAAACAATTCGAATATCGCGATCGTTTGTCTTGAGAATGATATTTCCCCAAAAGTCTCAACGATGTATCTGCAGTCCTATAAAGGCGAAGCAGCTTATAATAAAGTATTAGCGGTGTTAGAAGATTACAGGCAGTCGGAAGTCCTGGACGCGACGACTGAAAAAGAAGTAAAGAGTGCCACTGTATTCAATGCCGGACAGCAGCAGGTGGATACTATTCCTGCAACAAAGCAGGCAACTGCAGGTAGTACAGAGGCTGATTTTCTACAACGTCATCCATTAATAAAGAATATTACCTGGGGATATATCACCGCGTATACCGGAGCAGATGCCAAGGCCGGAGACCCGATCATGCAGCTACACTTTAAAAATGGTAACTGGGATATGTATAATTTGGGTAATGAAAATGAAGTGGCGAAGTTTAAAAAGAACTATGGTGAAACACCCCCAGCGCCACCCGCGACCGCCGCATCTCCCAAAGTGACCATCACGGGCAAAGCAGTGCTAAGGGGCGAGGGAACGCAGAAATTAAACGGTGATGTAAAAGGAATCTCCATACGGGCAAGTCAGGACAAATTCGGAATAACCAGAACACCTTTGTATATAGTAGATGGGGTGGAATTGCCGGCAGACGACATTCATAAACTGGAACCGGATCAGATAGAATCGGTAACGGTATTAAAAGACGCCCAATCGCTTGCGCTCTATGGCAGCAAAGCGGTGAATGGAGTGGTCGTGATTGTAACAAGAGCAAAAAAAATAACGCCGGTAACACGGGTGACCATCACGGCGGATACGCTTACCTGGAATACGACAACGAATGTGTTGCATATGAAGGGGAATATCGCGGGACAGGCTACGCTTTATGATCCAAAATCAGATGTAAGCGTGAGCGCTGAATCGATCACTTACTGGCCAACTACACCGACCATGCAGACGCAGCAAACAAAACCAGCGGTATACATAGAAGGGAAACTGGCAGAATCGGATAAGCCTTACCCATTAAAGAGGGCATCAGGTTATGTCATTTCATCCCTTACTAAAACAGAAGCTGAAAAAAAATATGGAGAAAAGGGAAAGGACGGCGCGATAGAAATAGAGAGCGATAAGAATGAAAGATAAACATAGAAGGAGCTTAGAACTTATCTCAACGTATTTCTTTCCTTACCAGGAGGTGTGCAGATGAATTTGTAGCGCATGTATTTCGATAGGGATTTCAAAGGAGCTAACAGAGAGAATGAGCGAAGGAAGAATTTTGCTATTTGCACAGGGTTGAGCTAAGGAGAGTTTTCACTACGTGAAAACCGCCAGCTAAGACATGATCTTATTAATCCGTGCCTCCTTATTCTGAACTTGAATTTTAAGCCAATCCGGGAATATAGTTCTGCATAAATACAACAATGGTCAGCCGTGTCTCCGTGTTAAAACAAACTATAGAGAAAACTCAATAACGAATACAAGCCGGTTTAAAGTGGTGTTTAACACGGAGGATACGGAGGAATCTCTGGTATTGAGCTGAAGTGATATCTTAAGTACGGAGACACGGAGAAATACATTATCCCGAAGAGATTTTTAAATATGGGATCCCGGAAAAACGCATCAATATCCTTCTTCATTAAATAGTATGACTTTCCCGTCCGGGCGATCAGGTGTCCCTATTTTTTGCCGGTAGGCTTTACAACACTATCTTTGCCCCCCAAATAATTTTTAACCAGCTCCGGCTAAAAGGGCGTAGCTAAAAGATTTTTTAAATGGCAAATACTTCAGATATCAGCCGTGGTATGATCCTTAAACTGGATGGTAGTTTATATACGGTGGTAGAATTTGGTGAAAATAAAACCGCCCGTGCCGCAGCCAAGGTTTGGGCCAAGCTGAAAGGAGTGGACAATAACCGTTCTATTGAAAAGACCTGGAACTCAGGGGATATGATCTATCCTGTGCGTGTGGAGAAAAGATCGTTCCAGTACTTATACAAAGACGATACAGGCTATAATTTCATGGACACCGAGACCTTTGAACAAATAGCTATCCAGGAAGCCCTGGTAGACGCGCCCCAGTTTCTGAAAGACGGACAGGAAGTTGGCGTACTGATCAATACAGAAACAGAATTGCCCATGAGCGTGGAGCTGCCTGATAAGATCGTATTGCTGGTGACGTATACAGAACCAGGTCTGCGCGGCGATACCGCGACCCGCACACTAAAACCCGCTACAGTAGAAACCGGCGCTACGGTTGGTGTTCCCTTGTTTGTGAATGAGGGGGAACTGATCCGTGTGAACACAAAGACCGGGGAATACGTAGAACGCGTGAAAGAATAATAAAGAAGATTTTAATAAAAATGGCCTGAAATCACCTGATTTCCGGCCATTTTTCATTGATTTTGACCATTTTTGCCTCAAAATCAAAAAAAAATACTTGAATTGCTGTTGGTGATTTCCCTATCTTAGTTATCCTTTTATAAACAAATACCTGTTAAATTGAAAAACATGGACTTCAAACAGATCCAGGAATTGATCAAAATGGTCAATAAGTCGAATATCGGCGAGGTTACGATCGAGCAAAAAGATTTCAAAGTAACTATAAAACAGAAGGAAGAGCATATCACACAAATAGTTGGCGCACCAGCGCAACAAAGCCCGGTATATGCCGCTCCGCAACAAAACCTGGCGCCACAGGCAGCAGCCGGTGCAGGAACCGAAAAACAAAAACCCGCGGAAGCAGCTCCTTCCAATCTGATAACCGTCAAGAGCCCGATGATCGGAACATTCTACAGGCGTACTTCACCCGATAAGCCCGTACTGGCTGAAGTGGGTGATGAGATCATCCCCGGAAAAGTATTGTGCATCATAGAAGCGATGAAACTATTCAATGAAATAGAAAGCGAAGTAAAAGGCAAGATCGTGAAAGTACTGGTGGAAGACGCTTCCCCGGTAGAATATGATCAGCCATTATTTTTGGTTGAACCCGCTTAAAAAAAGTCAAATATCAAGATCAACACCCCCATACAGCAACCGGTACGTGTATAGCGTTTACAGGGTATCATTTTGATTTTTTAATTTTTAATTTTCAATTAACTACTTGTGTTTAAAAAAATACTGATTGCAAACCGTGGTGAAATAGCCTTGCGTGTTATTCGCACCTGCCGCGAAATGGGCATTAAAACGGTTGCTGTTTATTCTACTGCCGACCGTGATAGCCTGCACGTAAAATTTGCTGATGAGGCTGTGTGTATAGGTAAACCACAAAGCAGTGATTCTTACCTCAACATCCCGCATATTATGGCGGCTGTTGAAATAACCAATTCGGACGCGATCCATCCGGGCTATGGTTTTCTTGCAGAAAACGCGCGGTTCGCGCAGATCTGTAATGATCATGGCATCAAATTCATTGGACCCACTGCCGATATGATCAATGGCATGGGTGATAAGATCACGGCCAAGGCTACAATGATCAAGGCTGGTGTACCAGTAGTACCCGGTGGTGAAGAACTCCTGCAAAGTGTAGAAGAAGCCAAAGGGCTTGCCCGCGATATGGGCTACCCGGTGATCATCAAGGCAACTGCCGGTGGTGGTGGCAAGGGTATGCGGATCGTTTGGGAAGACAGCGAAATGGAAAAAGCGTATAGCACTGCGAAAACAGAAGCAGCCGCTTCTTTTAAAAACGATGGCATCTACATGGAGAAATTTGTGGAGGAGCCGCGACATATAGAGATACAGGTAGCCGGTGATCAATATGGCAGTGTATGCCACCTGAGTGAAAGGGACTGTTCTATTCAACGCCGTCACCAGAAGCTGGTAGAAGAATCTCCTTCACCATTCATGACAGATGAGCTACGCCTGCGTATGGGTGAAGCCGCGAAAAAAGCCGCTGCGGCCATCAACTATGAAAGTGTAGGCACCGTGGAATTTTTGGTGGATAAACACCGCAATTTCTACTTCATGGAAATGAATACCCGGATACAGGTGGAACATTGCGTGACAGAAGAAGTGATCAACTTCGACCTGATCAAAGAACAGATCAAGATCGCCATGGGCGAACGGATATCGGGCGAAGATTATATACCACAAATGCATTCCATCGAATGCCGGATCAACGCGGAAGATCCGTATAATGATTTCCGTCCGTCACCAGGCCGTATCACCACACTGCATCAACCCGGTGGACATGGGGTGCGGGTGGATAGCCACGCGTATGCAGGCTATGTAATTCCTCCATATTATGATTCCATGATCGGAAAGCTGATCACGATAGCAAGAACAAGAAATGAAGCCATCGATACCATGTACCGCGCATTGAGTGAGTACGTGATAGAAGGAGTTAAAACAACCATTCCGTTTCACCTGCAACTGATGACAGATGAACGATTCCGCAGTGGTGATTTTAATACAAAATTCCTGGAGGGATTTAAATTGAAATAGTTGGATACT
>CAZGSG010000288.1:0-7506 GCA_964528095.1 uncultured Terrimonas sp. | reverse complement strand
ATGTATGGTACTATACATCGGGGTCGGCTGGCGAACATTTAATAAAATAGAAGGTCGTTTATTCGCCAGACCCCGATGGGACTTTTTCTGTTTATTGAAGAAAGCGCACCCGGCTATCATCCATAACTCCTGTTGACTGGATGTATATATGTAAATCCAAGAAAGTATAAAAATTCAAATCATAATCAACAAATACAAATTCATTATAAATTGAAAAGAATAAACTCTTAGTTGCCCTAAAATTATTTGGTGATTCCACAAAAAGTATTAATATCGTCGTGTTAAAATTTTCATAACAGGTAGTGCAATCGCTCCCTGTTTTCTTCAGAACACAGCGTTAAGATCTGATAGTTGCACAAGGTACTTTTCATGATGCAATGCATGCTGTATCATGTACCCTATTCGCATTAAATAACCAAAATAACGAATGCTGCTTATGCAGAAATCTATCCTGGGATATTATATCCTCGCGTGCCTGCTATTGACTGCCCCCTGCCTGTGGGCGCAGGACAGTATACAACCCTCGGTGGTCTCCGCTCAATATGTTGATAAGGTAAATGCAAAAGCTGGTAAGCTTGAAGAGCAGTTGGATCGCAAGTCGGATAAGGCGATCAAACGAATGCAAAAGCAGGAAGCCAATATGCGCCGCAGGCTGATGAAGATCGATTCACTGGCGGCCAACAATATATTCGGTGATGCCGATGCGAAGTATAAACAACTCGAACAACAACTTAGCGCTGGTAAAACAAGCCAGTACATACCTTCACTCGATACACTAAGCAGTTCACTGAAATTTCTTCAGCAAAATCCTGCATTTCTTTCCCAGGCTAAGGATACAAAGCAAAAACTCGACGCCGCGTTACTTAAAGTTGGAGACCTGAAAGATAAATTCCGCAGCGCCGAGGAAGTAAAGAAATTTCTCCGGGAAAGAAAACAATTCCTGAAAGATCAGCTAGGCAGATTTGGCTTCGCGAAAGAGCTGAAGAAGATGAACAAACAGGTCTATTATTATTCACAACAACTGAATGAGTACAAGGAAGCGTTGAAGGATTCGAGGAAAGCCGAAAGAAAAGCAATTGACTTACTAAGCAAAACAAAACCATTCAAAGATTTTATAAGAAAGAATGGTGATATGGCCGCTATGTTTGGTTTATCCGGTGGCAGTTATGATCCGAATGCTCAACCTGTTTTTGCAGGTTTGCAAACAAGAGCGCAGGTGAGCAATCTTATACAGGGACAAATTGCTTCCGGTGGTTCGAATGCGCGCCAGCAGTTTCAACAAAATATGCAAGCCGGTCAGTCGCAACTGAATGAGCTTAAAAATAAACTACGTGACCTGGGTGGAGCTGGCACCGGTGGAGAAATGCCGGAAGGCTTTCGCCCTAACAATCAAAAGACAAAAAGTTTCTGGCAACGCTGGGAGTTGGGTATTAACCTGCAAAACCAACGAAGCAGTTCATTGCTTCCACATACCTCCGACATTGGGCTGTCTGCAGGTTATAAACTCAATGACCGATCAATCATCGGTGTAGGCGGTTCCGTGAAACTGGGCTGGGGAAAAAATATTCAACATATTAAGTTGAGCGGCCAGGGTGCATCCGCGAGAAGTTTTATTGACTGGAAACTAAAAGGAAGCTTCTGGATGTCGGGTGGTTTTGAAATGAATTATCATAATGAGTTTCGTCATATTGCCGCTTTGCAAAATTATTCTGCCTGGCAGCGGAGTGGACTGATCGGCGTAAGCAAGACAGTCGCGCTATCATCTAAAATTCTAAAAAAGACAAAAGTTCAGTTACTATGGGATTTCCTGAGTTATGATGTGCGACCCCGGTCACAGCCGATAATTTTCAGGCTGGGATATAGCTTCTAATTGATCCCTGTTTCAACTGCTATTTGCTGATCAATACCTGTCAATCATTTTTTGAATATACAACCTCAATCAAATACTATCTATCACCATAACATAAAACTGCCATTATGAAAAATTTGGGTCTCTGTTTATTATTTTCTCTTTGTATGCAGGTCTCATTTGCGCAGAGCACGGGAGCTGTCAATTCGTTTTCTGTTCCATCCGCCAACAATGCTTTTCTTGGTAAGTCAGTCTCCAATGCAGAAACCGGGGTTGATTTATATTCAGGTGCCGGGCAAATAAATGTGCCCATTTGTGAACTTCCATCAAGAGATTTGAATATTCCTGTAAGCCTGGCTTATACAAGCGCCAGGGGCGTGCGGGTACAGGAATATGCGAGTTATATCGGACTTGGATGGCAATTGAATGCCGGTGGATGTATTACCCGTGTGGTAAAAAGTTTTCCTGATGAACATCCCAATGGTTATCTCGGTACCAGTCTCCGCGGTCAGCAGGTAGCAGCAGCAGGCACCAATAGTTCCGCCATACCTACGGCGATCCAGGGCACATCTGAAGCAGTGCCCACAGCAGATGGAGAACCGGATATGTTTTTTATCAGGACGCCCACTTTTACCGCACGTTTTGTTTTTGATGAATACGGTGTACCGGTTTTTTCAAGTAATGCCGGCTTAAAGATCAATACCTACAATTTTTATAACTCGTCGAGTTATAGCAGCGCTTTTTTTATTGTGTATGACAATGCCGGTAACAGGTATGAATTCACTGAAACAGAAAGATCTACTACGGAAATATTCGGCACTTCCGTTACGTTCCCTTCTACCTGGTACCTGACCCGTATTACAAATTTCAATCAACGGGACGAGGTTACTTTTAGTTATATCACCGGTAATCCTTACGACGATAAACATTATACCACAACCGCTACATTTGATTACACCTGTGATCGTTCAGATGAAACAAAAACGAATACCACTACTATCACTAATCCCAAATACCTGTCACTTGCGCAAAGCAAGGCCGGTCAGTTATTTTTTAACTATGCAACTGACAGGCGAGACCACGCGAGCCATCGCCTGGTATCCATCAGCAGGCAAACAATATATGGCCAAAACCTCCAGGTCTATTCGTTCACACACAGTTATTTTGGCGACCCAAGCAGTGATCCGGATGTATTAAGGCTTCGCCTGGATAATATTAAACTGGCTGGTAACTCTCCGGCCACTTCCACACCAACTACTATTAAGAGTTTTACCTATAACACCTCTTATAATCTGCCTACGCGCACTTCGAAGGCCTTTGATTACTGGGGATACCATAATTCCATCCAGTCTTACCAGGATCCATTTACAACACCTGCGCTGCGTGCAGCAAGTAACGGCTACGCGCAGGCAAATATCCTGACTAAAATAACTGATATTACCGGCAATGAAATAAACCTCTCCTATGAGCTGAACTCATTTCTTGAAGCAGGTGTGCCGGTATCCGGTGGTGGATTACGTATTACACAGATCGCCAAAACGCTTACCACCGGCGATAACGTATACACTAACTATGCATATATAAATGAAAGCGGGCAAAACTCTGGCCAGCCATATAGCACCGTGTACAAAAATCTTCATGTAGGCGGATACCAGGATTACCAGGTGATCTCTGAAAACCCCGCCAATGTATATGATCTGAATGGCCAGTTTGTTGGTTATTCAGCTGTCAAAACAATAGATCAAAATGGCGGTTATTCAATCACAAAATTTACCAACTTTTCTGATTTCCCCGATCTGTTCAGCGGTGGTATGACAGTCCCCGCATCCATCAGTTATAGTTATAAGAGGGGAATCATGAAAAGCAATACAGTGTATAAGTCCAATAATGATAAAGTCAGCGAAGAAACACATACCTATACATCGCTGAACTCTACACCGCTGATAAAAGCAAGAGCTATCAATACACACTATTACTACTACCATGCTAAATGCTGCGCGGAAAGATGGCTGGGAGTTTGTGTGAGCCAGTATGAAAGTGCCGTTTATTCCAGAACACCTACCATGTATTACCACCTGGTAGAAAATTACCGGCTTACACAAACCGTGCGAAAAGAATATGACCAGGCCAGCCAGGCGAGGTTTGTAGAAAAAACAACCAACTATACCTATTGTCCTGACATGCAACTGGTGCAAAGCATTACTACTTTCGATTCAAAGGGCAGTACATTCACCAAGACCTTTTATCATGCAAATGATACCGGCATACCGATGGTCACTTCACCTGAGACGCCGGTTATTGCCGAATTGGTAACAGCCAATAATGTAAGCCAGATGATTCATGAAACAGAATCAAAGAATAGTGTGATCCTTACCCAGAAACATTATAAATATGGTAAGAACACCATTATCAACGGAAGCCGGATATTCCCGAAAGAAGTTGCTAACTACCGCGGAAGCACACTGCTGAGCACTACAACTACTGAGTACAACGAGATCTATACCAATCCCGTGACCTCCACCGTTGACGGAGGTGCACCTACTGCCATCATGTATGGTTATAACGAATTGTACCCCGTAGCGGAAGTAACAAATGCCAGCTCTCTTTATGCCGCCTATCAATCCACTGCGGTGCATGATCCCGTTGCCAACGGGGGGAATTTTACAACGGATTATACCGGCACTATTACGATAGGTCTTGGGTATGCCAGCGGTAGTGGTATGACTACTATTTTCTATTCATTGTCAGGTCCCGGAGGTATAAGCATACAGGGTTATCTCTGCCGGAGTCTTGGGGGCGCCAGTTGCGGATCGTACCAGTCGGGTGTGAGTTATAATAATATGCCTGCAGGTAGCTATTATTTGTATGTGACTACCACTTCCAATTCATTCCCAACACCATTGCCTACAAGTATCGTTTATCCAAAACTATTATCTACACAGCAATTTGAATTCTATTACCAGAATTTCGAAGAAATGGGAATGGGCTATACAGGTTTTGCCCATACGGGAAAAAAATACTACAACGCGACAGCTACACCTTACGCTGTCAATTTTGCGACCCCCAATGGCAGAACCTATATCATCCAATGGTGGAACTGGGCAAACGGCAAATGGACCATGAATGAACAGCCCTATACAGGACCAAGAACACTTACCGGCATCATCGATGATATACGGATATATCCTACTGATGCAAAAATGATCAACTATACCTATGACCCAATGGTGGGCAAGACTGGTGAAATAGATGCCAATGGATCTTCAACCGAATACCAGTATGACGGGCTCGGCCGGCAGAATGTGAAAAGAGACAAAGACAAGAATATCGTAACGATGACCTGTTTCAACTTTGCAGGACAATCTGTTCCCTGTACAGAAGTGACCGCTTACAGCAATAGCATACAATCGAGAATTTTTACAAAGAATGATTGCCCGGGAGGACAAATCGGAGCACCAGTGACCTATGTTGTACCGGCAGGCAAATACACATCTTATCTCGGACTTGATGATGCCAACCTGCAGGCCAATAATGAAATTGATCTAATGGGTCAGGCATGGGCCAATAACCCGGCCAATGGATCGACCTGCGCACCGATTGGAGTAAACCTGAATTATACAGACCAGACAGGCGTGTACTGGGCCTACACTGCTACCAATACGGCAACCAGCACCGTGTATTCAGGTACACTCGGTGCTAATTTCTCAGGTACACTTTCACAAGCCTTACCTGCAGGCAATTATAATTTTGTATTTACCTGTGGTTCGCAAACGCTGTCAAGACCGCCTAAATTTACGGTCAATGGCGTGGTGCAGACTTATCCAGGTACTACTAATATTACGGCCACCTATAATAATGTGACGGTAGCCCCTTCCCCATTAAATCCGTTCATCGTTATTGGATTCCAGGATCCCGTTTCCTGTTATTTCTCCGCGGTATCACCTTTTGGTATTGCAACCAGTGGCATGTCGGCTTCCGGTGGCATTGTGACCTTCTATATCGTGCCTTATGCAATGGGTACTCCGAATTATGCCGCCGGTGTGGTAGTAGCTACTATCAATGGAGGTTGTGCCCCTTCAGCGACAAGAGTCTTTACAAAAACCGATAGTTCAGGGCGACTTTGGGAATTGACTGTTTCTACAAGTGGTCAGTTATCATTGCGGTTATTAAGCGGTACATCGCCTGGTTCAGGCAGTTACTCGATAACAGGTTGCACTTATGCCCTGTAACTGCAGGAAGCCTTATTAAAACAAAAAAATTATGACACTTAAATTTTTCTTCCATGAAACAGAATAAAGCGCTGGTGATTTTATTGTTAGTAGCTTCTTTTCATTCATCCGGTCAAAACCTGAATACCACCCGGGCCTGGAGTCCGCAAAGACCCATGCAGATTGAAGCAGATGTGATCAGTAGCTCGCGTACTACACAGGAAGTATTGCAGCAAACACAATATATTGATGGGTTTGGGCGAACAGTACAGTCTGTGTCGAAGCAAACAACTCCATTGCAGATGGACCTCGTCAATTTCCATAAATACGATGCATTCGGAAGGGAGTCACAACAATTCCTTCCATTTGTGTCGGGAAATGATGGCAATTATAAATCCAACGCGGAAGGTATTCAACTCGTATACAACCAGGCCCTTTTTCCGGGCGAATCGAATTTCTATGGGCAAATGGATATTGAAAACTCGCCATCTAACAGAACATTGAAAGTATATGCTCCAGGTAGCAGTTGGGTGGGCAGCGGGCGTGGAATAACACTGCAGCAATTGGTGAATACCGATGCCGATAATGTTCGAATATGGAATATCGACCCTGCCGTGCGGTCAATCCCTACCAGTTCCGGCTACTATACTGCTGGGCTATTGACCAAGACCATTACCACGGATGAAAAAAATCTACAGACCATAGAATACAAAGACAAGAACGGAAAACCCATTCTGAAAAAGTCGCAGCTTTCCGCCGCCGCTGATAACGGTTCCGGCAGTGTACACTCGGGTTGGTTGTGCACCTACTATGTTTATGATGATTATGGTAATATGCGATTCATGATCACACCGAAGGCCGTGTCGTTGATCGATGGGGTATGGAGCATTTCACAATTGATAGCAGATGAATTGTGTTATCGATATGAGTTTGATAAGTTCGACAGAACGATCATCAAGAAAAACCCGGGAACGACTTCTGGCATTGCAGGCGAAGTGTGGACAGTGTATGATAAAAGGGGCCGTACGGTGATGGTGCAGGACGGCAATATGCGTGCTCAGCAGAAATGGCAATATTTCCAGTATGATAATGAGGACAGACCTATCGCTACAGGACTGATGACAGACCCGGGACATTACCAGGACCTCGATTATCATCGTACACTTGCGGAAGCGGCATCGGTGATTCCCTCCTATCCCAATCTCGGTTCCTATACTATTGAATTGCTTACGCAGACCTTCTATGATAATTATAGTTGGACCGGTGGAACAGGCCTTAGCGGTACCATGGACCCTACATATATCAATAACAGCAGTTATTTCTATACCCCATCCAATACAAGCTCTCCTTACCCGCAGGAAATTATACAAACCTCCAATACAAGAGGAAAAGTGACAGGCAGCAAGACCCAGGTATTGGGAAGTGGTGGCACACAATATTTATATACGG
>CAZGSG010000287.1:0-7520 GCA_964528095.1 uncultured Terrimonas sp. | reverse complement strand
TCTGAGTAAAAATGATATCAACTGTTCTGAATACCTGCATAAGATCTATGGATTTGAGTATTCACCGGTACCGCATTTCGACCTGGAAGAAGAATTTCAATTACAGAAAAAGCTGGCAACACTGATCAGCAAAAAAATCGTAAGATCGGCACATGATGTAAGTGAAGGCGGTTTATTTGTGACCTTGTGTGAAAGCGGGTTTAATAATGAACTTGGTTTTTCCGTACTCACCAACAACAGTACAAGAACCGATGCATGGTTGTATGGAGAAAGCCAGAGCCGTGTACTGGTAAGTGTATCCCTTGATAAGGTAGGAGAGTTTGAAAAAGCGGCCAGCGGTATTCCATTCGAAAAGATCGGGGTAGTGACTACGGGGGAAATGGTAGTGAATGGCGATTTCTGGGGCACGATCGATTGGTGGAAGGACCGCTATGATAACGCGCTGGAGAATTATTTATCAAAAGAACAGGCCGGATCTGCCTTAAGCTCCATTTAACAATGACTGCAAAAGCCACTATTCTCGTTACGGGTGCCGCGGGCTTTATTGGCAGTTACCTTGTTGGTTATCTCAACCGGCTGGGATATGCGCAGATCATTATCGCTGATGAATTTGGAACGGAAGAAAAAAAACAGAATTATCTCGGTAAAGACATTCTCCAAAAAATAGAGCGGGAAGAATTATTTAGCTGGCTGGACCAGGAAGAAGCGGTTATTGATTTTGTATTTCACTTAGGCGCACGTACAGATACCACCGAATTCGATTATGCCATTCACCAGCGGCTCAATGTAGATTATTCAAAAAAGATCTGGGAGTATTGCACGCGGCATACAATTCCGCTGTTATACGCGTCTTCCGCCGCTACGTATGGTAGTGGTAGTAAGGGGTACAAAGATGATCACGCTATCGTAAACGAGCTGGAGCCGCTTAACCCATATGGCATATCAAAAAATGAGTTTGATAAATGGGCCTTACAACAATCATCCACACCGCCATTTTGGGCAGGGTTGAAATTTTTCAATGTATATGGCCCCAATGAATACCATAAAGGAAGAATGGCCAGTGTGATATTCCATTCATTTAATCAACTGCAACAATCCGGTACTACCAAATTATTCAGATCACATAAAGAAGGATACAGGGATGGAGAGCAGTTGCGTGATTTTATTTACGTAGATGATATAGCCGCCGTTTGTTACTGGCTGATGCAGAACCAGCCTGCTTCAGGCCTGTATAACCTGGGCACTGGCCAAGCAAGAACATTTAATGACCTGGTGACGGCTGTTTTCAATAGCCTTGAACTGCCTGTCGATATTCAATATATTTCTATGCCGGAAGATATTCGTGATAAATACCAGTACTTCACCGAAGCGGATATGGCTAAACTCAGCAATGCGGGCTATACAAAAGATTTCTATTCGCTGGAAGATGGTGTTAGAGAGTACGTGAGGGAGTATCTTTTACGCAGAGAGTATTATTGAATTCAAAATTCAAAAATGGTCTCCGATAATTCGTAGGGAACTATAGGTTTGAATTGCTACGCAACTTCTTGTTTGAATATTTTTTACTTTAGTCAACCAGTATTAATTAAAAAGTCAAAATCCAAAAACGACTATTCCTTTTTAGGAAAACCATTTTTGAATTTTGACTTTTGATTTTTGAATTTACTTCGGCATTAGGACCGCGTCGATCACATACGTAACCCCATTGCTGGAAATAACATCGGGGATGGTGATATTGGCCATGCCACCTTTCGCATCTTTGATGCTCCATTTACCATCTTTGTACCAGATAGATATTTCCTGGCCCTGTACGGTTTTGAGTTTCTGACCATCTTTCAAATCGGTGGATTTAAAAGCACCGGCTACTACGTGGTACGTAAGTATTTTGGTGAGGTCATTTTTCATAGCAGGCGTTACCAGTTTGTCTACAGTACCTGCAGGCAATTTGTTGAACGCTTCATTGGTAGGAGCGAAGACCGTGAATGGACCCGTGCCTTTTAATGTTTCAACAAGGCCCGCAGCCTTTACTGCTGCTACAAGTGTAGTGTGGTCACTTGAATTAACGGCATTGTCAACTATATCTTTTGAAGGTACCATATTGGCACCGCCAACCATCACCCCTTTTTCTTCAGGTTGTTTTTCTTCCATCTTTGGGTCGCTCATGGTTGTTTTGTTGGTGTCTTTATCAGAGGCATTGCCTGCACTGTCGTTGTTACAAGAAGTAAAAACAAGTCCGGACAATATTGTTGCTGTAAAAAGCAAACGCATTTTTTGTTGCATAAAAGCTGGTTTGTGTTTTAAAAATTATGGTAAGTACGTTATGGGAACAGTTACAGATTGATTTAGGTGAAAAAAGTTTTTAATTGTACAGTATCTTTGAAAAAACAAGAATTATGGGGAAGAAAATCGCCATTATCGGGGGCGGTAACCTGGGCGCAGCCATAGCAGAAGGATTGCTAAAAAGTAAATTCAGCAAGCCGGGAGATATTACTATCACCAGGCGCAATATTGCCAGTCTTCAATCTTTTAAAGAAGCGGGCGTGGCTGTTACCAACGACAATCAAAAAGCGGTAAAGGAAAGTGATATCATCATTCTCGCCGTGAAACCATTCCAGGTAAGCGATGTATTATCGGGTGTAAAAAAAGAACTTACGGCCAATAAGGTTCTTATCTCCGTTGTGACCGGTGTACTCATCAGTGATATGGAGGAAATAGTAAAGAAAAACCTGGTATACTTCCGCGCGATGCCAAACACGGCTATTGCCATACAGGAAAGCATGACCTGTATATGCAGTCGTAATGCCGGTAAAGAAGAAATGAGGTTTGTGAATGAACTGTTCAGCACACTTGGCAAAGTAGTAACGATCGATGAAAAGCTGATGGAAGCCGCTACGATACTGGCTGCTTGTGGAACGGCGTATGCCATGCGCTATATCCGTGCTAACATACAGGGAGGGATCGAGATCGGGTTTGATGCAAGCACGGCTTCCCTGATCGCAGCCCAGACAGTAAAAGGCGCGGCCGAACTTCTCTTACAAAAAGGTACACATCCCGAACAGGAAATAGATAAGGTAACAACACCCAAGGGTTGTACAATCGCGGGACTGAATGAAATGGAACACCAGGGATTCAGTTCCTCGCTGATCAGGGGGATTGTGGCGAGTTATAAGAAGATTGCGAAGGATTGATAATGTTCAAAAAAGTTCAATAGTTCAATAAGTTCAGGGTTCAATAGTTCAGCAGTTCATTAACCCGAAAAGTCATGAACACATTGATCTGTTCAATTTATGTAGAACATGATCGGGTTTATGAACTTCTGAACCCTGAACTTATTGAACTATTGAACTTGTTAGAACCTGCGGATTTGATGAACTAGTACGAGGGAGTTTTACGATTGATTGTCATTGGCTGAAAGCTTAGTTTTGGGCAAATCCCGGATATGAAGACCGTTGTTTTTTATCTCCTTATTTTTTTCCTGTTCACGGCCTGTTCGAAACCGCATTCGGAAGATGCCGTACTGGTAAGGGTAAAGAATGAAACAGGAAATAAGATCACCGATGTAAAAGTGCATTCGTATACCAGCACGGCCGATCTTCAGAAAACATATGGTACGATCAATGAGAACAGCGCCAGTGATTATCTCGGATATAACGAAATGTATAGTTTCCCCTTATTATCTTATACAATTGCAGGAGCCGGTGTGGTGGATATTGACCGGATCCGGTGTGCAAGCCCACTGCCGCCAAAACTCACGGATGGTTTGTATACATTGGTCATTTCAGGCGACTATCAACATCCTGAAGTTGTTTTTGTAAAAGATTAAAAGTTATGCCTCCCCGGGTGATGATTTATCAACCTTGTTAAATCATATTTCTGTAGCACATAAAAAACTTTTAACTTTGCATGACCTCCCGGAATTCTTCTGAATGTTCTTTCCGTTTGGTCAGTTTGGGTGGGCTGATTTTCATAAAATTTGTTGGAAAATTTCGAAACTGAATGATTTTTTTTCAGGGCAAATTTGTATTTGCCAGCCCCAGCTATTTTATTAAGTAGATAAATGACCGATTATGGCAAAATATGTTTTCGTTACGGGCGGTGTGACATCATCATTGGGTAAGGGCATTATCGCGGCATCGCTGGCTAAATTACTACAAGCCAGGGGCTTGCGGGTGACTATTCAAAAATTCGACCCCTATATCAATGTAGACCCGGGTACGCTGAACCCCTATGAACATGGGGAGTGTTTTGTAACGGAGGATGGTGCTGAAACCGATCTTGACCTGGGACATTATGAACGCTTTCTGAATATTTTCACTTCACAGGCCAATAATGTGACGACCGGCCGTATTTATCAAACCGTTATCAATAAGGAAAGAGAAGGGGCTTATCTCGGCAAAACCGTACAGGTAGTGCCACATATTACCGATGAAATAAAAAGAAGAATGCTGCAACTGGGGCAGGATGGAAAGTATGATGTAGTGATCTCTGAACTAGGCGGTACAGTAGGTGATATTGAGAGCCTTCCCTTTGTGGAAGCAGTGCGTCAATTGCAATGGGAATTGCCTGAAGAAGATACCGTGGTGATTCACCTTACACTTATTCCATACCTGAAAGCGGCCAAGGAATTAAAAACAAAACCTACACAGCACAGCGTGAAAATGCTGAGCCAGGAGGGTGTACACCCTGATATTATTGTTTGCAGAACAGAAAGATCCTTAACTCCTGAATTGCGGAGGAAGATCGCCCTGTTTTGTAATGTAAAACAGGAAGCCGTGATTGAAGCAGCCGATGCACCGACTATTTACGAAGTGCCACTGGCCATGATGCGGGAGAAGCTGGATCTTATCTGTTTAAAAAAATTGAATATTACCAATTACGGCGATCCCGAACTGGGCCGCTGGAAAGAATTTCTGGATAAACTGAAATACCCCAAGAGCAAGGTAACGATCGGCCTGATCGGTAAATACCTTGAGTTGCAGGATGCCTATAAATCGATCCTGGAATCCTTTGTACACGCCGGGGCCATGAACGAATGCCAGGTGCAGATCGTAAACGTGCACAGTGAATATATTACGGATGTAAACGTGTCGGAGAAATTACTGGGCCTGGATGGATTGCTGGTGGCGCCTGGTTTTGGATTAAGAGGAGTAGAAGGTAAGATCATCGCGGTAAAATACGCGCGGGAGAATAAACTGCCTTTCTTCGGTATCTGCCTGGGTATGCAAATGGCAGTGATCGAATTTGCCCGTAATGTACTGGGACTCAAAGAAGCCCATTCCACGGAGATGAATCCTGACACCATTGATCCTGTAATAGACCTGATGGATGAACAAAAGAAAGTGACTGCCAAGGGGGGCACCATGCGTCTGGGCGCTTATCCCTGTGAGCTGAAAGAAGATACACTCGCTTATTCGATATACGGCAAGAAATCAGTTAACGAACGCCATCGTCATCGCTGGGAGTTCAATAACAAATACCTGGAGCAATTTGAAAATAACGGTATGAAGGCCAGCGGTAAAAACCCGGGTACGGGTCTTGTAGAGATCGTTGAGCTGACCGGACACCCGTTTTTCGTCGGCGTTCAATACCATCCTGAACTAAAAAGCACGGTAGAGAACCCACAACCGGTATTTGTTCATTTTATCAAAGCAGCCAAGGCTTACGCAGAAAAAGCAGAGGTCAAAACTGCTCATTTGCAGGGTGAAATGATCAGCTGACGCGGACCGTTCTCTTAATATCAACAACGTTATGGATAATGCTCACCGGCTTTAATCGGGGGCCGGCCGACTATGTCGGGCTGACTCCTTTGTAACCCCTATCTTTGCCGTCTTTAAATTTTTACTACTGATGAAGTTTGATCGTAATACAGTCCTCGGCTTCGTGATACTCGGGGTACTTTTTTTCGGCTATTTCTACTACACCAATAAGGACCAGGCAGCTTTTCGTAAAGAGCAGGCCCGGCTGGATTCCATCGCCCTTGCCAACAAGCCCAAGGCTGATCCTGTGCTGGCGGCAAAGGATTCAATTCATGCAGACTCCGTCAACAAAATAGTGCAGGCTGGTGATTTTCAAAAAGCCGCCAATGGTACTGAGCAGGTGATCTATGCAGAGAACGAACTTTTTAAAATCGCTTTTACCAATAAAGGAGGACAACCTAAATGGGTAGAGCTGAAGAAATTCAAGAATATGGACAGCGGCCATGTAAAGCTGGCGGCATCAGACCTTAATAAGATCAGTTATAAGATCAGTACGGGTAATAATAGCAGCGCGGAGACGGGCAACCTGTTTTTCCAGGATGGTGTAATAACTCCCAATGCCGATGGCAGCACCACAGTATCTTTTACGCTTAACTCTGCAGACAGCACCGGCAATAGCGCAGCGATCGTACACCAGTATACCATTCGCAAGAATGATTATATGATCGATTTTGATGTAAAACTAAAAGGCGCTGATAAATTACTTTCACAGGGATCGATGAACCTGGTATGGCAATACACGGCCGCCCAGCAGGAATCTGATATTTCATTTGAAAAACAAAACACGCAGATCGGTTATGTAGAAGATGGAGATTTTGACTATCATACGATCGGTCGCAAAAGCAGTGTGAGTTTTGACAAGCCTGTAAAGTGGATCGGTGTACGTCAACGGTTCTTTAATACATTCCTGGTAGCAAAAAATAATTTTTCTTCCGGTAATATGGAATGGACCGTACCACCGGATGATAAAAAAATGCTGGTAGAAGCTACCAGCAATATGAAATTGCCGGTATCCGGGTCAGCAGCTACAGTAGGCTTTAGCATCTTTTATGGTCCCGCTGATTATCATCTGCTGCGCAGCAAGGATCTGCAATTTGATAAACTGGTGAACCTGGGACAGGGGCCTTATGCATTTGTGCGCCCGTTGAACAGGTTTGTGGTGATACCTGTATGGGATTTTATTAAAAGCTTTGTAGGCAGTTTTGGACTGGTCATCGCATTGCTAACACTATTCATTCGCCTGGTAATTTCTCCTTTATCTTATAAGAGTTACCTGAGTGGCGCGAAGATGAAAGCGTTGCGGCCTGAGATCGCCGCGATGAAAGAAAGACTGGGTAATGACCAGCAGGCAGTGAGCATGGAGCAAATGAAATTGTTCCGTGAAGCAGGAGTGAATCCATTAGGAGGATGTATACCGGCATTGCTGCAGATCCCGATCTTCTTCGCGTTGTACAGTTTCTTTAACTCAAGCGTGGATCTGCGGGGTACTGATTTCTTATGGGCGAAAGATCTTTCGGCTTTTGACGAGGTGATCAAGTTTGGCGTAAACATCCCATTACTGGGCAGTCATCTTAGCCTGTTCACGATTACGGCGGTGGTGACCAGTTTCCTTATTTCCGTATACAGTATGAGCATGTCGCCGGACCAGAGCAACCCGGTATTAAAATACATGCCTTATATATTCCCGATATTCCTGTTGTTCATCTTTAACAAACTGCCTTCGGCGCTTACCTGGTATTACATGGTGTCGAATATCATTACCCT
>CAZGSG010000286.1:0-7579 GCA_964528095.1 uncultured Terrimonas sp. | reverse complement strand
CAGAGCATCTGCCTTACAAGCAGAGGGTCGGCGGTTCGAACCCGTCAACTCCCACCAAGTAAACCTCTAAAGTGCTTAAATACAAAGGCATTTTGGAGGTTTTTTCTTTGGTACATTTATCAGGATGTAAGTTATGTCTGATTAACGGTTCTTTCTTCACATCTCGTATAGAGATATTTCCCGCATAATGAATCGGTATCTCCAATGTAAAAATATTCCTTTGAGTAAATCATGCACTAATCAGAGGAAAAACCTTATCACCTGCGGTGTAAGAATCGATTAAAGTGCTGAAGGTATCCAGTTTATTACTTGTTTTGGCAAGATCTTTTATATAGTCAATAAATTCGCGCGAGCCATGGTATAAGCTCGTGCAATGAATACTATAGCCGTCATCAAAAAAACTCTTTAAAACAGGAAAATGAGGATGTTTATACTTTGCATTCATTCCTGCAGATGCAATAACATGTCTTTCTTCTGTTTTAGCAATAGACTTCCAGAATAAAGGGTGATAATTTTTTGAAGACCCGTGATGTGGTAGCTGTCCTAGCGACAAGGACTTTTTCGATAATTCAACATGATTTGCCTGTCTCAATATTCTTTTAAAGGAAGAGCTTTCGGCATCTGAAGTAAGCAGGCAGTAAGTTTCACCCAGAACGAGACAAAATAGAGTGGATAAATAATTAGCTCCGCTGCTTGCCTCTTTTTTATTCTTTTCAGGTTCTAGGTTAACAATTTCCATATATAGAGCAGCTTCCTCATGACTCGGAGAAAGACATTTCAGGTACCTGCTCCCCCCAAAATCATACCTCCAGTCTTCTGTAATATTCGACATTGTTTTTATTAATCCCGATTCCTTCAATGTATTAATTTTCTGAACTAATTGTTGAAGATCAAGTAATGCGGCAGTATCAATTTCTACCCATTTCAAATAACTATAAAAGTCTTTACCAAGTATAAAAAGAGAATGGGCAAACTTTTTTACAGTTATTCTCTTTGCTTCAAGGTAATCCAACAGTTCAATCATGCCGGAAAAATGATCGGAGTGCGGATGAGAAAGAATAATGAACTCCAGGTCTGTAACAGGCAACATCTTTAAATGTTCAACCACAGGGTTCTTATTGCCTTTCTTATTACAGTCGATTATACCTGCTTTTTTTAAGCCTTCATCTTCCCACTCCAATATAATAGAGTCACCCTGCCCAACGTCTTTAAATGTTATTTTCATATTAATCTTCTATAAAAAATGCAGTTCCTTCAAGTCCTTTAAAAAAATCGGGAACCTTAAAACGGTCGGACAAATTACTTACTTCATTAAAAATCTCGATCTTTCTCGTACCAGGTTGTGTGTTAATACAGATTTTAACAAATCCTCCTTTCTTAATATCAATATTTCCAAATAACCCGGTATCAAATTTTCTTACCTGAAAAGTAGGATGTTTCTCGTCCAGCAGGCAGTTGACTAATAACCCATCTTCTTCAATATCTATTATTTCTCCAAGTACGATTTCTTCATCAATTATCTCTTCATAGGAAATATCTTCAATCAGCTGCTTAATTTTTCCGCTAAAATCATCTGCTTTCAGGTCGTAATCAGTCTTTTGCCAGGCGTCAATATATGCTGGCAATAAATCATTTTCTTTAAGTACATTCAATAATTCATCTTTTCTGTCAGTATCTTTTGACCAGATAATTAAAGAATACTTTGTATTAGGGGGAATAATTCTTGTTACCCATTGTGCAGATAAATAAGCATCGAAAGGACCTTTGTAATGCAGGTCGAGAAATAATAACTTGACAGTTTCCAGAGGTTTTTCCGGAAACCTGTTTAACTCGGGGGAGGCATCAAAGAATATTGTTCCGGCATGGATATCAGAGGTTAAAACCTTGTTCAAAGGTTTTATCTGACTTTCGATATCGTCAACAAATGCAACCTGCGGTCCGATAAAAGTCATAAGATTTGGTTTTTAGTGAAAATTAATTCAACAATGGCGCCCGTGTATATTGCCGGCAATGCAACTTCATCATTATTCATAATAATATTCAATTTACCGTATTTCATCATTATGGTATCAATCAGATACATGCCTATGCCAATACCGCCTTCTTTTCTTGAGAAAAATGGCGTTATGATTTCATTGACGCCATCTCTGAACCCCGGGCCATTATCCGCGACAATTATATGAGTTATATTGTCTTCTTTATAGGCCTTAATAAGGATTGTTTTGTTGTCTTTGTAAATTGTGTCGAGCCAGTAGATGCTGTTATCAATAAGGTTCATCAGCATTGTTACCAGGTACCTTTTATCACAACTGAAAGTGCCAATATCTTCGGGAATGTCTTTAATCACATTTATTTTACGCATCTTCAGTTTAAGCTGATAATTGTTCAGAGACTGATCAATTGACTCTCTTATATCAACTGGTTTGGTACCTGCCTGCTTCAATACAGACAGAATCCCTGACACGTATTCATCCAACTCCTCTACCTGGTTTCTTATCCGTTCCGGATCAATAGGAAGCACCTCCACAGTTTCCTCCATACGGGGTACCAGCTTTTCAATCTCATGCAGTGCAACAGATGCTGTCATACCGACACCGGCAGGTATCAGTAATGTTTCCTGTGCTTTTTCGTAATCACTCTCAATCTGGGATGCTTCAGTAAGAAGTTTTTGCTTTTTATATTCGTCTTCTATTTCTACATCATTTATCAGAGCCATAAAATGGGACATCCTGTCCGCAAAAGTTATGGTCTTTTCTTTCTTATTCAGCCGCATCCATTGTAGACGGTCTTTCTGCCTTTCAATTCTGAACTGAATCAAAATGTATTCGATCACAATTTTAAAAAAGTCAAAACTTTCATTACTCAGAAAGCCTTCCCTGTTAGTCTTTTCTATCAGAGAACCCGAGGCTGCAGAATCCAGATAAATAAATCCTATATTCTGATTATTGGACAACCACTCTTTATTGTTAACCCTTTTAATATCCAATCCCAGCCAGTCATTGCCTGGTTCTCCATAATCGTATACACGGAGATCATTTTTGAAAACCCTGATGCCGTGTTGTTCTCTCAGTGTTTTTTTAAGAACATCAGGTGTATAGGTTACATCTTTAAGCGAAGCAGCATCCAGATCATAAGAGTAAAGTTCGATCATAAGGTCGCCAAAGGGAAGTGGTGCTGTGGATTTCTGCTCAAGAATTTCTTCAATTTTTTCTTCATCAAAGCCTTTGTCCTCATAGTAGCTGCGCAAAAGAGGGCGAAGTGAACCCGTGATATTCCTGTCAAAATCTTTATCATTCTTAATATCCCTGATTCCTATTGCAGAGTTATTGGCCAGTTGAAATTTGTATTCAAACCCGAGATTGAAATTTTTATCTACGATAGCTGTTAGTTTGTAGGGGGCCTGTGCCAGTAGCTCATCTATTCCCGGAAACTTATCGAGCCAGCTATTGTTAAAATTCAGGTCAATCAGAAATTTCTGAGGGTCATTTTTGGGAGAGGTCATAGCCAGCGTATGCCGCTTAAGCTGCCTGGCCATTCCTCTGTTCCAGGGTTCTTTTAATCCAGAAATTTTAATGTATGTACCTGTATCATTTTTAAAGTAAAAACTATCCTTATCAAAGTTCTTGCTGTATTCTATTTTTACATCCGATAAATACTTCGATTGTGTAAATGTTCTCCAGTCTATCTCAATATTAACTTCGTAATCCAGTATTTTTTTCTCTTTAAAATTCTCGTCTTTATCCAGAATGATGTCGCATGATCTGCTGATCAGTTTTATTTTACTGCCGAGCTTATGTACAGCAAATCTTCCCACGCCTTTCTCACCCATCGGGACACGATTAAATATCGGACTTCTGGTAATTTCCCTTTTGCCGTTTTCATCCAATGGTTTTCGATGCGCAGTACCGGGTTCCAGCCATACATTCCGGAGTATTTCTTCTGTCATACCTAAGCCGGTATCGCTTACCACAATGCTGGCTGTTTCAAGATCTGTAATATTATTGAAGTATACATCTACTTTCCGTGCATCTGCATCATAGCTGTTTTTAATCAGTTCATAGATGGCCATTACGGGATCCCTTATCAATTCTTCTCCAAGAAGGGTAAGAATATGTGCTTTAGGTTTAAAACTGACATCCATTATTTGAGATTCCTGTGATTCGGGAAGCTCTTCATCGGACCGGAACACCTCTTCTACATATGGGGCTTCATCTTTTTCAGGGAGAGATTCAATAGTCAAAGGTTCATAGGAAATCAAGGCATTAGTATCTTCCGTTCTCAGGTCAAATTCTTTCAGAAACAAATCAATCAGAATTTCGTCAGACAGCTTAAATCCCAGAAATTCATCTTCATTTACCCTGCATATAATAACAAGTTCCCCTTCAGTAAATGATGTTCCCAGCCGCGTAACCCGATATTCATTACGGGTGCCGCCGCCATAATACTTCAGGCAACACCGGGAAACGGTGCCATCATGCCAGGTAAATTCAGCATAGCGTTCTTTATTTTGTCCCTTTACTCCCGGAGTATCAAATATGAGCTTGTATGAATTTTTGGGAATGTACAGACCTGCCTGATGCGCTCCCGTGGCACCGGCATCGTTACGACTGATAAATTTGCAGAAACTGAACCTGCTGGTTTTTATGGCAGTGATGGCATTATATAAAATGTCTGACATTTTGCATGTAACTGGTTGACACTAAAAATACTAAAACAATAGCGGAATATTGAATCGTTCCTGCTTTTTCAGGAGCATGATAATAAATTCTTTTACATTTATCAGCTCCTTTTGTTGTTCTGCAGAAAAAGTTGCCTGAAGCGGAGCAGGGATAACCAACTGGAGGTTATTGGCTTTCATCTCTTCTGTCTGATTTCTGCTGATGGCAGGCTCCAGTGTAACCATGTGTTTATTCGGAATTTTTGCAGCTTCGGATAATACCTGGCGCCATCTGTCCTTTGCTGTCGTTTTCAGCCCCAGCATAGTGAGCAGGCTGATGTCAACGCTATTATTTTGATATTCTGCAATCCCCGGGAAAATAAAATCGGGTTTATTGTTTCTTTCCGTAACTGCACCATGGGAGTAACGTATATTGTTGGTTGCAAATATGGCTTCCATATTGTTTTCGAAAGAATGTCCTGCCCGCGACTTTCGGCGGTTCTGAATACTCAGAGAGTAGGCTATAAAGGCCTCAGCATCGGCTCCGTCATCGCCAAAGCCTTTTTGCAGCTGCTCTCTGATAAATATTTTTTCAAGTGTCTTAAACAAAACTTCCTCACGTTCAATCCAGGCTATCAGGGCTTCATCCGGATCATCCCGTGGTGATACACCGGTAACAGTATCTCGTGCATAAGCGGAAAACTCCCGGGTAGGGGGGAAGTGTTTTCCGAATTTTTCCAGTATTCCTTCAAGCAGATCAGGCGCTGTTTCTTCTATGGCGAAACCAAGGGACGATAGGATATATTTCCCGGCAAAACCAATATCATTTTTACTGGCAGTAAGGTCAAGTACAGTGAATCTGCTCCTAACATCTATCTGACCGAACAACCATAGGAGCTGTTTCTCAGTAGTTGAATTTTGTGGTGCTGTTATCACTGCAAGGTTATCCTTGTCAATCTGTGCAACTACAACAAGATCGTCCGGCCGGGCAGATGTGATTATTTCATTGGAGGAATAGTATAGCCTGTATTCAGTTCTGGAGGGATGGCTTTCCCGGGCGTCATACCAGGTAAGCGTTCCATCTTCCTGTTTTATTTTGTCTTCTTCATCATAAAGTGCAATAAACTTAGCTCTGAACCTTCTTTTCTCACTTCCGAATATCTTTCTGAAATCTGCTATTCCATTAAATTCGTGCTGGTTGGAAAGGTCAGGAGCTACCTCTACCTGACTCAATCTTTTAAAGCCGGCACCAATAAAATATTTTGATAGCGGACTTGACATTAGTGTACAGCGTTGAGAACTGAAACAATCTGTTGTCCTACTGCCTGCATGAGCGGCACTACAACCGAATTGCCAAACTGTTTATATGCCTGAGTATCGGAAACAGGAATTTTAAAAGTATCAGGATAGCCCTGAAGCCGGGCACATTCCCTCGGAGTCAGCCGCCTCGGGTTTTTACCTTTCTGAGGAATTAATATTTCCGCCCCATCCTTATAATAACGTGCAGATATAGTTCTGGATATTCCCTTTAAATCAGTCAGGCCATAACCAAATCCATTTCCTTTAGCCTTGTGTTTTGCAGCATATCCCTGAAGGTAATTCCATAATTTATCGCTTAAGGTGTACTTGGTGTTAACTTTCTTTTCCAGTATAGCTGCAATCTTATGATCAGCAGGTGGCATATCTGGGAAAGTGAAATTTTCGGCGTTATTAAAAACCTCCCTGTCAAATCCTACAATTACAATTCTTTCCCTATGCTGTGGCACAAAGTGTTTTCCGTCCAGTACTTTGAAGTGTATATTATAGCCGAGCTCAGTCAGGGCTCCTTTAATAACCTTAAAGGTATTTCCCTTATCATGAGAAATCAGATTCTTTACATTTTCCAGCAGAAAAGCTTTGGGCCTCTTTGCTTCCAGTATTCTTACGATATCAAAAAAGAGTGTTCCTTGGGTTTCGTCTTTAAAACCGTGGTTACGTCCTAAAGCGTTCTTTTTACTTACTCCTGCCAGTGAGAACGGCTGACAGGGGAATCCGCCTATCAGGATATCATGATTAGGAAGTTCTGTCTCATTGACTTTGGTGATGTCACCAAACGGGACCTGCCCGAAATTACTGCCATAGGTTCGTTTGGCATAACTATTCCATTCGCTGGAAAAAACACAGTGCCCGCCGAGGTTCTGAAAAGCCATTCTAAAACCACCTATACCTGCAAACAGGTCTATAAAACTGAAGACAGGTGTTTCCTGTTCTTGAAATGGAATATCAATCAGGTCAAAAATGCCATTATTGAGTGCTTCCTCTGCCGCGTTATTATCAAACAACACTTTCGGATACTGTTTTTCAAGGATTTCCCTTGCATATTCTATAGCAGGCGTTCTGAACAATTCTGTGTTTTGTTGATTATGCCTGTAATGGGTTATTACGGCTTCCTTATCAGTATCCATTTTGTTTTTGGGAGTTATCAGGTTTATATGCGTATTAATAATCTGATCAGCTACTTCATTTCCTTTTATCATTTTTGTCCTTTCCTTTTACCGTTAAAAAGATCATCATTAAAAAACTCTTTGAGCGTAGACTCTAATCCGTTGCTTACAATTTTTTCAAGTGTAGCGACAGAAACATTTCGTTTGCCATTTTCAACATGATTCATAAAAGTTCTGTCTACATCTGCCCGAAAAGCAACAGCTTCCTGGGTGAGATTAAGCGTAGAACGGATGTTTCTGATACGGTCCCCGATTTTAGCCTGAATATTCATTGTGCAAAAATGGAAAACGTGACTTATAATACATTGGCTTATAAGTCACGCTCTGTGAATGTGTGTAAATAAATGACTATTTACCGGTCAGCTCGGAATAAAGTTGCAGCAAAGAATTTTCTGAGGTATCCTTTTTTAGGTCACATTCCCAGACCACCATTACCCTC
>CAZGSG010000285.1:0-7597 GCA_964528095.1 uncultured Terrimonas sp. | reverse complement strand
ATGTTCTTCTTGTTCCTGCATCACTAACTCAGCAATAGCTTTCACACAGAGCTAAGGAGTGAATGAGCTAAGGAAGCTACATTATATCTATACAATTATTATTTATCGTACATGGGAGCCAAGGAGCGTTTTCTCTGACGTGAAAACAGCACCCTGATCAACGACTGCTTTTTCACTCAGTGAAAAATCTCCTTAGCCCACCTTTTCAAATAGATGACAACAGATCAAACAACGTAAAATATCCTTATCTCATTTACTCCTTAGCTCTGTGTGAAATCTCTTACCCATGTTCTGATCTTACAGAGAGAGGATTATACAATTCGATTTAATGAGACCTAGTTCATGGTAGGTAAAATAAGTTTAGAGCCCGGTGTTTGAGTTTACTCCACCTATAATGAAAAAAAATTCAATCATAAGAACACCGAACTCCAAACTATTTCTCAACAATACTATTTCAAATACAAAATACTTCTCGTTCTGACAGAGTATTCCGGTTTTTAATTTTGACTTTTGAATTCGACAGGCTTACACTAACATCTTAAAAATCACTTATACAACTGCGTATAATATTCGTGCGCCATTCTATTACTTTCAAACTGGAAACGAACAT
Source organism: uncultured Terrimonas sp. (assembly GCA_964528095.1). Classification (GTDB taxonomy): domain Bacteria; phylum Bacteroidota; class Bacteroidia; order Chitinophagales; family Chitinophagaceae; genus CAZGSG01. Next base: position 6,987 of record CAZGSG010000285.1, on the reverse strand, counting down.
CCTGCATACCATTCTTCATGATCTGGCGCCAGGTACTGTAGTTTTCATAGTATAAAGGCAATATTTCATTCTCCAGTATCTCGTAGATCTTATTCAGATCATAAATATCCTGCTCATGCACCGGCATATTTGCATAGTCTGCCTGTGGCACTACAAATCCATTATGCCCGTGGTTGATGAACTCGGGTATCCATCCATCATCCGTAGAGAAATTGACAGCCCCATTCATCGCAGCAGTCATCCCGCTGGTACCAGATGCTTCGCGTGGTACACGCGGATTATTCAACCAGCAATCAGCAGCCTGTTTTAATCTTTTTGACAGGGTCAGTTCATAACCCGTCAACACGGCAATATTCTTATATCGTTTGCTCAAATGAACGAGCTGGTTAAAATCACTGATGGCAGGATGGTCTACAGGGTAAGGTTTTCCAGCCCAGATGATCTGTACAGGATATTTTGAATTGTTCATCAATTCATGAAACCTGTGTTCGTCCGTGGTGATCAGGCCCGCACGCTTGTAACCTGCAAAACGCCTTGCCCAAACAATCGTAAACACATCGGGATTAAATAATTTACCCGTTTGATCAGCCACGATCTCAAACGCCCTTTTCTTTAAATATTTTTTCCGGTCATCAATACCATAATCATCCACGGCTTCTTTAAACCGGTATAATTGTTTATCTGCCCAATAACTATAATTCTGCGCGTTCGTGATGGCAATGATCGGGCAGATGTTCTCATAACGGCTCCACATGGCCCTTGCAACCTGGCCATGCAACTGCGATACTCCATTGGCCAGGTGAGCAAACCGTAATGCTACCAGTGAATGATTAAACGCGTCTTCATTATTACCGGTCAGTTTTTTTACTTCGTCCACGCTCAGCCCGCAGAAATAACTCATCTTATGACAGAGATAGATATCATGCTTTTCATTACCGGCTTCTTCAGGAGTATGCGTAGTAAATACCAGTCTTTTCTTAACTTCTGCCAACTGGTTATTGTATTTTTTATAGAGATAAAAAGCAGCTGATAAACCGTGTGCTTCATTGAGATGGTATAGCTCGGGATTAAAACCAATGATATCCATCAGCTTTGCACCACCTACACCCAATAAGATAAACTGGGCCACCTTGGTAGCTACGTTCGCATCATACAAACGATGCGTAATGGTTTGTGAAACATAATCATTCTCCGGCACGTCTGTACTTAACAGGAATAAAGGAGCAGATTTAAATGTTTCCGGGTTCAGGTAAAATACTTTGATCCAAACAGGATGTTCGTGTACATTGATCTGGAATTTAATGCCGGTATCTTCAAGAAAACTGTATTGTTTTTCATTCCATGCTACATCCAGTGTCTGGTCCTGGTTTCTTTCCTGGTCGTAATAACCATACTTCCATAAAATACCGATGCCAAGCATATTTTGTCTGAGCTCGTAGGCACTACGCAGATGCGAGCCTGCCAGAAAACCAAGACCACCGCTATAGATCTTTAACGGCTGATGTACTGCGAACTCCATCGAAAAATAAGCGACCCGTTTTGAATAGTTGTCATCAACAGGGTAGGGAATACTAAAATTGGTAAAACTCATAATGTGTTTTTTTTACACGAAGGCGCAAGATAATAGTTAATTTGTAAATGCCTAAGTATAACAGTTTGTATCAATATAATTTCAGGCCAGGGTTATTTCCTGGCTGCGGTTTTTGGTTTTGGTTTTGCTTCTTTTTTTCGGGGATAACTACCTTCAAACGAACAACGAAGTCCGCGGCGTGCGCCACATCCTTCTATTTCTTTGAGGCTTACTGAAGAATTGGTAAAATTGAACTGAAGCACACAGGGATCTCCCCCCTCCCGGTATTCTGCCATGGTTGCCGTCTTCATGATTGCTTCCCCTTTTAATTCACCGGTACATTCGCCGTTATTTTTTTCAAAATGTATAAAGAAACTGATCCTGTCGCTTCTCCTCCCATCACGGATAGATACGAGGTTCATTTTATTCGTTCCATAGTCAGCCGTATATTTATGCTTACGTGAAACAGTATCTATCGGGTTAATAAGTTCAGAGGCTTTATCATCCAGCGCATCTGTCATCAGCAACACGAAATTCTTACCATCTGTATTTAACCCATACACATCCTTTCCTTCGCTGATGCTGCCATCCGCGTTTTTTCGGAGTGTGGTCCTGTCCAGTGTATACCGTGTATCTATATTTGCCAGTTGCTGTGTAGACTGGGATTGGTCTAATACAAGAAAAGGCATTGCCGCTACGAATTGGCCCTTCTTATCAAATCCCAGTACGAAAGCGATGCGTTTATCACCGGCAATCGCTTTGGCAAACAGGTAAGTTTCTTTATTCGCAACTTTACCCATTGGATATATCTTTGGCTTAACCGTTTTTCCAAATGATTTTGATAAAATAGAATCAGGAACAAACTGCGTAAATACCTTATAGCTGATAAGCAGGGAGTCTTTGTCCTTTTTCAACAGGGTCGTATCCCCAAACTGGTAAGGAACCTGTTTTTCGGGGAAAAAATCAATAAAATCGCTGATCGTTATCGGTTCATCTCCTGAAAGGGAAACTTTCTTTTTTGACTTACAGCCTGCAAGCAGCGCAATAGAGAGAACCAGTATTAAAATCTTATTAAGAAAATTCATTATTTGCCAGTTGGAATGGCAAATTAAGCGTTTTCCCGCCTTCTTACCTATTACCTCTTTGTTCATTCAGAAAAATAATTTAGGTTTGTCTAAAAATAATTTTAGATGTGCTGAATTATTCAACCAGTGAAGAAAACTATATCAAGGCCATTTATCACCTTGAGAACGGTGTACCCGTTACCACCAATGAACTGGCAGCTGAACTGGACACTCGTCCCGCATCGGTTACCGATATGCTGAAAAAGCTGAAACTAAAAAAGCTGGTTCATTATGAAGCGTACAGGGGTTTTACATTGACAAATGAGGGGAAAAAACTGGCTTTGCTGATCATTCGGCGGCACCGGCTCTGGGAGTTTTTTCTTGCTGAAAAATTAAAATTCAGTTGGGATGAAGTACACGCGGTAGCGGAAGACCTGGAACATGTGGGCAGTAAAAAACTAATCGATAAACTGGATGAATTTCTTGGGTTTCCCCGGTTTGATCCGCATGGCGACCCGATTCCGGATAGCAACGGAAAAATCGAAACAAGTACCCAGGTAGGCCTGACAGAACTTGCGCTGAATAAAAGCGCGGTTGTTTGCCATGTAAGCGATCAGTCTACCGAAATGCTCGAACTGCTGGGTCATAAAAAGATCCGTATCGGTACCCGGCTCGAGGTAAAAAGGAATTTCAGTTTTGATCAGTCACTGGAAATAAAAGTTCGTCAAAACCCTCCTATTACGATCAGTCACCAACTGGCTAAAAACATTTTTGTAAAATATGAATCATAGGTCACCGGATGTATCGCTCAGTGAAGTTCACGAAACGGTAGACACAACGGCTACTAACCGCCCTGTATGGCGAAGGATTTTTTCTTTCTTCGGACCTGCTTACCTGGTAAGCGTGGGTTATATGGACCCGGGCAACTGGGCCACCGATCTCGCAGGGGGAAGCCAGTTTGGCTATTCACTTCTCTGGGTTTTACTGATGAGTAACCTGATGGCGATTTTATTACAAAGCCTTTCTGCGAGATTGGGAATAGTGAGACGAAGAGACCTTGCACAGGCCAACCGGGAAACTTATCCCAAAGGCGTGAACTTTGCCTTATACATTCTCGCAGAAGTTGCGATTGCGGCCACCGATCTCGCTGAAGTACTTGGTATGGCCATCGGTCTTCAATTGCTTACCGGCATACCGCTTATCTGGGGTGTGCTCATCACGGTGCTTGATACGTTCCTGCTCCTGCTATTACAACGACTGGGCATGCGCAAAATGGAAATTTTTATTGTAGGACTTGTATTTATTATCGGCGGGTCTTTTCTTATTGAGATCATACTGGCCAAACCTAAATTAAGCGAAGTCGTAACAGGTCTTGTTCCGCATATTCCTAACCAGACAGCGCTTTATATTGCCATAGGGATTATTGGCGCAACGGTCATGCCGCATAATCTTTACCTGCATTCCGCATTGGTACAAACAAGAAAAATAAAACGAACAAAAGAAGGTATCAAGCGGGCATTGAAACTGAATTTTATAGATAGTTCCATTGCACTCAACCTGGCTTTTTTTGTAAACGCGGCCATCCTCGTACTGGCAGCTACTGTTTTTTATAAAATAGGCAGAACAGATGTGGCACAAATAAAAGATGCCCATCATCTACTGGACTCACTGCTCGGCACCAAACTGGCGCCTACCCTGTTTGCCGTGGCGCTTATTGCGGCAGGGCAAAGTTCCACCGTCACCGGTACACTGGCCGGTCAGATAGTGATGGAAGGTTACCTGCGGCTGCGTATCAATCCCTGGATGCGAAGATTGCTGACACGGATGATCGCTATTATTCCTGCCGTGATCGTAATACTCATTAAAGGAGAAGATGATATAGACGACCTGCTCATCTTTAGCCAGGTGATCCTGAGTTTACAACTGGGTTTCGCCATCATCCCGCTGATCCATTTTGTGAGCGATAAAAAAACAATGGGCAGTTTTGCGATCAAACCTATCGTACAGGCCACTGCCTGGATCGTAACAGCAGTATTGGTTTACCTCAACCTGAGCATGGTAGGCGGACAGGCCGCTGAGTTTTTTTCTTCCTCCAGTAATATCATCTGGAAGATCGTGATCGTACTTGGCGCACTGATATTTATTTCATTAATGCTGATTGCGATTATTTATCCGCTGCTGAAAAAAAACTGGAAAAACGTACAGGTACAAATGCACCCGGAAGCAACTGCTTTGCATGAACTCACCGTGCCTACCTATTCCACTATTGCTGTAGCCCTTGATTTCAGCGAGAACGATCAGAAATTATTATCACATGCGTTGGGGCAGGGCAACAGTGCAAGTACCTATTTTTTATTACATGTGGTAGAGAGTGTGCCCGCCAGGCTCTATGAACAGGATAGTGATGATCTCGAAACATTAAAAGATAAAGAACATCTTGAGTTTTATTCCCGCCAGCTGAATGATCGCGGGTTTAACAGTACCGCGGCTATCGGCTATGGCAACCGCGCCAAAGAGATCGTAAGACTTGTACTGGAAAGCAAGGCGGATATGCTCGTAATCGGCGCCCATGGCCACAGTGGTATAAAGGACCTTATTTATGGAGAAACGATCAATACAGTAAGACATGAACTGCGCATTCCGGTGCTGGTCGTCAATCTTTAATTAATTCAAAAGTCAAAATTAAAAAATAGTCTCCGTATATAGCGAATGGATTTCCGTTTCGGACTTTTAAGCCAGCTGTTTTCACGAAGTGAAAATTCTCCTTAGCTCATTATCTCTTTTGGCTACTATAGAACCAAATGGAATTGTACAATTCTCTCCGTAAGCTTAAAACATAGGTAAGGGTTTCACGCAGAGCTAAGGAGTAAATGAGCCAAGACAGACCTGAGCTATTTGAATATACTTTATTATAACATGAACGAGCTAAGGAGATTTTTCACTGACGTAAAAAAGCAGTCGTTGATCAGGGTGCTGTTTTCACGTCAGTGAAAACGCTCTGTTAACTCTTTATTCCAAACAAGAATAAATGTATAAATAGCCTGGCTATTCCTTAGCTCATTATCTCTGTTAGCTCTGTGTGAAACCTGTTGCTGTGTTAGTGATGCAGGGATAAGAAGGACAATTCTTTAATCTCTCCTACTATAGAACTGAAGTTATATTAATCAGAAAGGCCGGGGCTGATATTGTAAAAGAAATAAGGCTTGCGGGCAACTTAAAAGATTAAAGCATACTATCAAACAAGATTCAAAAACATCGCCCTTATAATAAACAGACCTATTTTTGAATTTTTAATTTTGACTTTTGACTTATAAAGCGACATTCTTCAAGTGCCCCCGCAGCAAATGCTTAAACCGGCTAAATGTCTCTGGTTTAATGTTCAGGTAGGAAGCCAGGTACTTTTGCGGCACCCGCTGTAAAAGTTCTGCGTTTTTCATCACAAAATTGAGAAATCGTTCTCTCGGTGTCATCTTGATCATCTGCATCTGCCAGCGGTCTTTGATGATCATGGTATGCGTGATGACCAATCGCCCAATATGCTCCATTTTTTTAGACGACTTATACAGCTTTTCCAGGTCGTCATAATCGATAGAAATGACAACGCTGGGTTCTATCGCTTCTATAAAATATTCTGAAGGAGTACGGCTATGAAAAGATTCCTGGCTCAGAATAATATGATACTCAGTAGATATTTGCGTATTGATCTCATTTGTGCCTTTTTTATAGAATTTTCTTACCAGGCCGCGGGTCACAAAATTGAAATAGTTCTCCACCTCTCCCGATCTTGTCAGGTATTCTTTTTTCCCAAATTTCCTGATCTTGATGATCGGCACAAGACAGCGGGTAAACTCCTCATCCGTTATATTGGCGAATTTGCGCAGGTAATCCAAAAAAGGTCTCAACGTCTCCATACTCTCAGGTTTAGGGGTTAAAAGAAATGATCCAAATCAACCATATATGAAAAATCTGGATTGTATGTTTAAGGCAGACATTGTGCCGGATTTTCCCCTAACAGCACATTGTTTAAAATTGTAGTTTTGCAACCTTCTGAATAATAACCTTTAAACAGCTAGTATGGCCCAAAAAATTAAAGTTACCAACCCCGTTGTTGAACTGGATGGGGACGAAATGACCCGAATCATCTGGAAATTTATCAAGGATAAACTTATCCTTCCCTATGTGGATGTAGAGTTAAAATATTTTGACCTGGGGGTGGAATACCGCGACCAGACCAATGACCAGGTGACCATTGATGCTGCCAATGCGATCAGGGAATACGGCGTAGGCATAAAATGCGCTACCATCACCCCCGATGAAGAGCGGGTGAAAGAGTTCAACCTGAAACAAATGTGG
>CAZGSG010000284.1:0-7602 GCA_964528095.1 uncultured Terrimonas sp. | reverse complement strand
CGCAGGGAGGCATTTACATTCATTGAGAATACCGTATAGCTTACTGAGGAAGCTGTGAAGTGATATTTATCGGCCACAGTATTCATACTATTCGTGTTCATATTCAAGTTAGACCTGATATTCATATTTTTGGATACGTTAATGGATGCTGTAAGATTAACACCCCATGATCCGCTACGACCTATATTGTCATAAGTGGTTGTAGAAACGGTGCCTTTGGCTGCCTGATTATTTCCTGTAATAGTATCATAGGAAATCTCCGCATATCTGCCTATTGCTTTGTTTGTTATCCTGTAAAAAGCGGTTATGCCATAAAAATTATTTTTTGGACTAATTGAATAGCCGAGTTCAAACCCGTGCAGAATTTCAGGTTGCAGGTAAGGATTTCCTTTTGTCCGGTTATAAGAGTCACTGGCACTAATGAAGGGATTAAGAAAGTCTGTGCCGAGTCTTTGTAAACGCTTACTGTAGCTGATCTTTATCTGTTGGTTGCCAGAACCAATACTTTTAGCCAGTGCAATAGATGGCAATAAGTTGAAATAGGATGTCCGGACAGACGGTGTTTGCTGAAAATTATTTGATATGGTGGTCAATTCCGCAAACTCAGCTCTGCTTCCCGCACGTAAGGTTATCTTTTCAGACAATTTTATTGCGTACTGTATGTATCCTGCATAAACATGTTGTTTGAATTGAAAAAGGTTGGTCCTGTTTGGATTCAGCATCATATTATTTGCAGAGTCATCATAGTTGTACACTTTAAAATCATTAGAAAAGTCCCGTATGATCGTTTTTGCGCCAACCTCAAGCTTTCCTTTGCCTATCCTCGATGAGAAATCGCCCTGGAATGTTGTTTCAATGTTTTGATTTTGCTTATCTGCTTTTTCGGACAAAAAGTAGGGAGGATGGTCAAACTGAAGATCAGAAACATACCCGGAGTTACCGTTAGTTTTGTTTATAAGAAATGCAAAGGAGAGAGTTTTGTCTTCCTGTCTGAAGCGGCGCGTGTAATCAAGGTAATAGTCTATTCCTACATTTCTTCCCGGAGCAGTCATTGTTCTTGTGAAATTTTCTCTATTTACATTGCTGTCAGTTATTGAGCCGACCATATGCCCCTGTTGAATATCACGTGATGTATTAAGCCCAATGGATGATTGAAGTTTGTTATATTTATTCCAGCTATAGTCCACACCAGCTGCTGCATTGAGCCCACGCCGGTGATCGAAGACAACAGATTCCTGCTTGTTAGAGCTTTTATACACAAAATCCTGCCTTTCATAGGTGCCTGGACGTTTGCGCGTAAAGCTGAAATTTCCATTGATGCTTGTGAAAAACAGCAGCTCATTTTTTTTGAAGGTAAGATTTACTCCTCCGTTATTTTTCAGGTTACTCATTGACAAATTAATGTTGCCATTCATCCCCTGTTTGGAACTTTTTTTCGTGACAATATTGATGATCTCACTGCCACTATCTCCATCATACCTGGCCGAAGGGTTTGTGACAATTTCGATGCGGCTTATTTCCGAAGCGGGAATGCTTTTCAATGCGTCTGAAATGTTACGCATAAAGAGAGAAGAAATTTTTCCATTTACAAGTATCCGGGGATTAGGATTTCCTCTAACCGATATATTTCCTTCCGGATCAACGGTTATCATTGGCGTTTTTCGCAGTACATCGGAAGCGTCGCCTGCGGAGGATGTCATGTCGTTTTCCACATGATAGATCAACTTATCAATATCGCTTTCGATATCCCGCTTTTTTGAAATAACGGTTACTTCCGCTAAAGATGCGGAAGAAGCTGCTAGTTTGATCGTTGCCGGTAGGCCAACTGTATATCCAGCTGGTATGTTAGCCACAAAATCAGCATATCCAATAGCTGATATGCCTATCGAATAACTCCGTGAAGATGGAAGGGTGATCTGAAAATAACCGGCACTATCTGCCCGGACCGTAAACAGCTGCTTCCCGGATTTGACGTCTTTGATTTGTACTGAGGCATAGGATACAGGTGCTCCAGACAATGAATCTATTAGATGGGCAGACAAATTCCGGTTACTATTTAGCGCAGTATCCTGTGCCTGGACATGGCAATAGCTTATCACTGCCAGCAGGCAGTAAAAAATATATTTCATATTGAATTTTTAAGTACTGAATATTTGACGACGATGCAACGTTTATCCAGGGTTATCCAGATTACCTTGAAATTATCGTTGTCGGTTCTTTTTGATTAAGTGATAAAATGACTGCATCTGTTATTCCTTCCATAAATAGCGGGAAAAATTGTTGGTAAAATCTATTTGTAATTGTTCCCTGTTTTTTGATAAGAAAAACAAGGATATCATTTTTCTATATTGATTTTCTTTTTTTAGATTACTGAACGTGTGGTTATCATTCGCTATGAATAAAAAATGTTGCGGATAGCTGGCAGCCAGTGCGATTTGGGAGCGATAGTCAGCGGTATGATCCCATCTTCCCGCAAGAATTATAATCCGCGTCTGTACATTATGTAATTCTGTGAATTTCATAGGGCGAGGTACGATCGCTTGTTTCTTATATAGCTTTATCAGAGGGAGGCAGGTAAAATACATATTTTCATTATCAGGTTGTAAAATATCTGCTTTAAATTGAAAGTACTGTAGCAAAGGGTATACGAATTCAAACAGTCTTACTTTTATAGGGATCCCTTCATCAGTCGAATACAGGTTCTGAATGGCGGTAACCTGGTATTTTTCCTTATACCCGTTGATTTGAAGGGTATCATTCACTAATAATGTACGTAACAATTTTTCCCGCCCGGACGGCAGGCTGTCCAGTTCTACAAAAAAATTCTGCCGCTGAAACAATGCGGCTATCAATTCTCTTGAAACAACGTTTTGTTTAATCAGTGTGGAAAATCTGGAAGCAAATCCCGGATTGTCCTTTAATACATCATGCCAAAATTTATCGTGGTTAATGCCCAATTGAGCGTCAAGTTGATAATTGACGGAAGCTGCCGTAAATGCTTTGTCAACATATTTTCCATACAAACTTAAAAACTGGTGTACCAGGTATCCACCGCCGGATTGGCCGTATAAATAGATATGCCCATTTGCTCCCACAAGCTTTTTTCTGACTTCATTGATGTCATTTGCGTACTGTTGCCATGAAAATACCTGAAAAGCTTTAACCCAGTCTGTATTGCCATTACTATCTACCAGCATTTTTTTCAAATCCGCATTATTGTTTCGACCTATAATGCCTACGATATTGTAGGAAGAGTCGAATAAATTGGTTTGTAATCCGGCAACAGCTCCTTTTTTTATATAAAATTGCTGCGCATCGGCAATAATAAATACAGTGAGTTTATGGATGTTGAAAGAGGCTCCCAATTCATACGATATACTCGTTTTACCGCTTTTTTTATTTTCATAATCAACAGGAACACTAATAGTATGATATAGTGATGTTTCCTGTCCAAAAAAGTGAATCGGTAAAAATATAATGAATAGGAGGTAAGATGGTTTCATTTTTATTTCGATAAACAATTAAAGGAATGATTGATGTGTGATTTAGCCTATTTTGTCTTTTGCTAAATAGTGGCAAACAAACCCTGATGCACCTGTAAAAATCAGAAGTGATAAGAAAATAAGTTCTTTTGTCTCTCCCGGTGTTGTTAAAAGTGTAGCCAGCATAATCCCCGTAACGATTCCAAGCGCGATTCCCAGTGCGAACATTTCAATAAAAAGGAATATTTTTCTTCCTGCCTTATTGGAATATATATTTACCAGTGAAGGATCCAATCCCTTTTCTATTAATGATGCGCGTTCTTTTGATTTTAGATATTGACCTAAAGCAGCCAGTGACATTACTGAAACAATTAAAGATGAAATAACAATTGCAAGGTCCATGGGTATAAAATTTGTCTATATTATTTGACAGGAACTCTTGCGCGCCGGTAACATTTTTATAAAAGTAAGCTGATATGTAACCACTCTATCATTTCATCGGTCTAATAATAGCTGGCAATGAGTTTTCGAAAAACATTCAGGTTCTTACCGGTCAACCAAATTCCTGTCATGTAAAGCAGTTATTTTATATTTTAAATTAATACCAGAAGCGTACCTGGCAGCTTCCAGGGATTTGCGTACAACATATCAATTACAACAGGCAGATAAGGTTCAGGAATAATTTAGTTTATATAATTCCTGGATAAATTCTTCCCCTCTCAGAGCCGTTTAGGATAGGGCAAAGAAAATGCGTTTCATACAACCCTATCCGCAATCCATACAGCCATTTCCGTAACCTGCACATTCCCGTTTGAGCAGTTAATTATCAATACTACTTTTATAAGCAAGTATTTAACCATTCTCTCACTTCACTTGTCTTATAATAATAAATGGATAGCAGAGCTGACAAAGAAATAATCAGACTTGTTCTGAATGGCCAGGTTCATGACTTTCGACACCTTATTGAAAGACACACAAGAATGGCCTACAAAACAGCTTTCGCCGTCACGAGAAACCATGAAGATGCACAAGAAATTGTGCAAGATGCTTTTCTGAAAGCATTTTCCTCACTTGGTTCGTTTCAGGGAAAATCAAAGTTTGCTACATGGCTTTATAGAATTACATACCATACGGCTTTAAACAAATTTGAAAAATCAAGATCCTATAAAAAACATTTTGAACCTGGGCGTATAGAAGAAACAGATAATTTCTCTATTAATGATAGCTGGGATCTGCTCGTTGGCAAAGACCGGATAAAGTGTATAGGAATCGCGCTTGACCGTTTAAGTGCTGAAGACCGGATGGCATTAAGTTTATATTATCTGGATGGACGGCCTCAACAGGAGATTTCTAACATAACAGGCTGGAATTTATCATCAACCAAACTCAGGATTCATCGTGCAAGAGCCAGGCTTGACCAGGTATTAAAAACAATATTAGACACTGAAAAAGACAGTTTACTATGAGTATAATCAATAACACTGACTTTAAGGAAACGGGCTCTTAGTTGCGGTAAACACAAATTTATAATGACTAAGTACGGTAGCTTGTTTTTATAGGCCTCTTTTGCCATAACTAGTTGCTTGATTTTATCCATCTGGCTATTTCATATACCCATTCTTTGTACGGCTTATAGATGAAACCATGTCTGTTACCCATTGTTAACCTAATTTCATGATATTTACTTGGGCAGGCTGATCTATTCAATAACTCGTTACAAGAGCCTTTGTTATCAGAACTCTCGTAAATCGACAAAAAATTGCCACATAATTCACGACTAATATTTCTGTAATAATTTATATTGTAATCATTGCAAAAGGCCATTAGTACGTAATTGACTTTACTGTTTTTTACCATGTGGGCGGTTTCGATAGTTATAAAGGCTCCCTGCGAGGCTCCTACAAGAACTATTCTTTCGGGTGGTAAGCCCTTTTTTAACAGGCTATCAATTTGTTTAAAGACCTTTTGGGCATAATGTGTTTCATCTGTTCCTTTGGGTCTTGCTTCGCTTATGATATTATACCCATGACTTTTGAGTGAATCAATTATTTTTAGATATTCATAGGGGCCGAAATCTTTGCTTACAGCATTAACGCCCTGCTCCTGAACGATTCCGCCATGCAGGTAGAACATGTACGTGGCAGTAGTATCAATTTCGGCAGGCACAAATGGCGTTACTGTTTGTCCAAACCCTAAGATTTTCCAGAGAATTAGTGCTGTAGTAAAAATTAGCTTCATGCTTCTATTGATAACGTAGCTGCCATTACTTATTCAAATATCTGTTTGGGAGATTCTGCGGTGTATAGTCTATTTTATATGCCGCTTTAAGTAAAACAGAAATCATTTCGTATACATTCCTTTCGCTCCTTTGAAATTGTGGCAGCAGTCCCATTATGGCATAGCTAATGGGATTTATGGAAGGTATAAAAGTTTCCCAGTCAAACCCTTTGCCCCAAATAAGCCCTTTTATAGTAATTGTTAGATCAGCTGATTGAGCAATAAGATAATTCATTACATCAAGGCATTTGTTTGAGTTTTGATTGACAGTATGGAAAATTGGTGTTTGACCGCCAAATCCATTTTCATCAATTCCAGCTTTCGCGTTTACATCAGCGCCATATTTTACCAGTATTTTTGCACAGTCAAGATGATTAAACTCTGCACAAATATGCAGTAGCGATACTTCATAAAGCGGAGTAAAAGCACAACTAAATGTATATTTAGTATTAACGGCATCCCGATTATCCTTTAATTGCGCATTCAGTGAATCTCCATCGTCCATAAAAACAGCCGACAATATTTTATCCTCAAAGGCCAATTGATGTTCCACGAATACCCTCACACATTCTTTAAATGCGGCTCCTCTGGCATACCCGGTTATCAACTCATAAATGAGCGGCTTGTTTTTAAAATGATCATTGAGGTTAACTCCGTTTTCAAGGCATTCTGTTATACCTTCCGGTGATAGCACTTCGATGGCAGTGATCAGTTTTTCTTTATAATTCATAACTCCCCTTTTTAATCATTAACGTTAGCGCTCGTACCATTACTGTCATTAACACATTTAGTAACAAAGCCGTTCCGGTACCAGATGGCATGCCTGGCTAGTATGAGCAATTGTTGTGCATAATATAGTTGAACGGTATCATTTCTACCTGTTTTTTTTGGCATAAACCCTTTTATTACTTATTTGAGTATTTAATCCATTAACGGATTTGGTTCGATCAAAGACAAAATTAACGACAGTACTTGTTTTAAGCATAGTATTATATACTTCAAATTCTGTCTTTGATTTTGGTATAAAACGATAATGGCCGGGAACTATAAGATTAGAAGCGCCAAATGAAATTTTCTTATCTCCCTTCTGCCTGCATTGAACAATAGTTCCTCCTCGGTAAAATTGAAGAAAAATATAGGTTATTAATGTGGATGATTCCTGGATTGTTCCTAACACTTCGGATCTCTGGTATTCCCCGAATCTCCCTGTCCACTGGCTAAGTTTATCTTTCCAGTATTTTTGCTCTTCTTCAAAATTCACTTCATAATATATTGAATCCCTGATGGTTTCGAGATTGCCGGGAACAATATTTTCAATCATACGCTTTGCCTGCCGCTCAAGTCTATTTACTTTTTCTTTGTCCTGTAATTCGGGGAATGAAGTTAGTAATTTGATAATGCCCAAGTTCATAGCAGTAGTCTCCAGAGCATTGTTATTTACTTGCAATATAAATTTTTCGCCGGACGGTAACTGATAACTTCCTGCATATTTATTCAAATCGGATGTGCTAAGCCGGATTTTTGACATTGGAAAGTTCGGAAGTTTTTTGCCAAAAACCACATCAGGAATAGCTGCAAAAATGCCCTTTGAAATTGTGCTGCGCTCGTTGGTGAAATAAATAACGGCAACATCTTCGTCAACATACCTATGGAAGTCGGCGAAAAATATGCCATTGGATCCATCATGTGCAATTAATTTTGTTCCTCTTGAGGTTTTAAATATTGCCCACCCATAACCAGAATATGAACTCCCTTTGGCATCTTCCGGAATATAGGAAGCAAATAATTTTTGTTTGGATTGAGCAGAAAGAACCTTTTCCCCTTCAAGGGCAAGATGCCATTT
>CAZGSG010000283.1:0-7602 GCA_964528095.1 uncultured Terrimonas sp. | reverse complement strand
TGAAGAAAGTGATCATGCTGATGCTCACAACAAGTGATAATACGGCAAGCCTATGGCTACAGTCGCTTGCAGGAAAAGGAACGCGGATCAATGAAATACTTGATAGCCTCGGATTCAAAGATACCCGCGTTAATTCCCGGACTCCCGGACGTGAGGAAAATAGGACCGTATATGGATGGGGGCAAACAACACCCAAAGAAATAGGAACACTATTCGAATTGATCTATCGCAATAAAATCTACAGTACAGCAGCATCTGAAAGAATGATGCGTTGCCTGGGCAGGAATTACTGGGATGAGGATGAAGCTATTTCGCAGATCCCGCCCTATATAGAAGTATTTAGCAAAAACGGCTGTGTGAATGCGGTACGTAGTGAAATACTATTGGTAAATGCACCCAGCAATCCGTATATCGTTGCGATCTTCACTAAAAACAATAAGGACACAAGCTGGACTCATAACAATGAAGCCTGGGCACTGGCAAGAAAAATCTCACACTTGTTATGGGATTATTTTGAGCCAAAAGATAAATGGACTCCTACAATAGACTAAAAGGCAAAAGAGAGCAAGAGGAAAAAAGAGGGATTTTGCAATTCTCTTTTCCTAGCTCAGAAGTTGATAAGCCACCCAGCTTAATATATAAGCCAGACCTGTCATATAGATAAATTGAATCGTCGGCCATTTCCAACTCCGGGTCTCCCTTTTAACGATGGCCAATGTGCTCATGCATTGCATGGCGAATACATAAAAGATCATAAGCGACACGCCGGAGGCGAGTGTAAATACAGGGCTGCCGTCTTCACGTACCGCCATTTTCATTTTCTCTTTTAATCGCAGATCATTGTCATCATCACCTACACTATACAGGGTCGCCATTGTGCCAACAAAAACCTCTCTAGCCGCAAAGGATGTAATAAGCGCGATGCCAATTTTCCAATCGTATCCAAGCGGTTTGATAGCCGGTTCTATGCTCTTGCCCATAATGCCCGCATAGGAGTTTTCAAGGCGAGCAGTGGAAAGTTCCTGGTCAAGCGTTGCGCTATCTGCTCCTGGTTTTGCAAGCTGTTGCTCATATTGCAGGGTAACCTGCTTCATACGTGATGCCGGGCCGAAAGAACTTAGTACCCATAAAATAAGACTGATCACCATGATCACCTTTCCGGCCTGCAACACAAATATCTTGGCCTTTTCGACCATGGTTTGCACCGCATTTTTCCATCTTGGCGAACGATACACGGGTAATTCAAGAATAAAAAAACTTCTTTCTTTTATATTGATAAAAAATTTAGCGACATAAGAAACGATCAGCGCCATGACCAATCCAAGGAGATAAAGCCCCATCATTACCAAGCCCTGTACGCCGATAAATCCGAGCAAATAGGTCTTGGGGATTACCAGCCCGATCAGGATGGTATAAACAGGTAATCTTGCCGAGCAACTCATTAATGGGGTGATAAGAATAGTAAGCAACCGCTCCTTGCGATTCTCAATATTTCTCGCGCTCATAATAGCGGGTACTGCGCAGGCAAATCCGCTGATCATAGGCATCACACTTTTACCATTCAACCCCACACTTCTCATTAGCCGGTCAGTGAGAAAACTGATACGGGCCATGTAGCCGGTATCTTCCAGGATCGTGATAAGTCCAAACAGGATCATGATCTGCGGTACGAAAATCACAATTCCCCCCAGTCCTGCTATAACGCCATTGATTAAAAGATCTGAAAATAAGTTCTGTGGCAGCACATCAGAGAGCCAGCCTGATAAGCCGGTGAAACCCGCATCAATCCAATCCATCGGAAAGGAGGCCAGCCAAAAAACACATTGAAATAAAAGAAAAAGTACTGCCAGCAGGAACACATAGCCCCAACGCCGATGAAGAAAAAGAGTGTCCAGTTTTTCTGAAAAAAGCGATTTCTGCAATGGATCCGGCTCCGATACAGAAACCTTCATAATATGCTTGATCCGTGTATACCGTTGAAGTATCTCCTCTGCCTGGGTTTTTGTGGGGTTGAAAAGGGTCTTCTTTTCAATTCCTTCTATGGTTTCCTGCATGGCTGCAGAATAACGGAATGATTCATGATTGATAAGATGATGGATCGCCGAATAATCGCTCAGTTCCGGTAAGATCTGTTTCATCGAAGTGATTGACTCTGTTGCCAGCGCTTTATTGTCAATAAAATCCCTGGCTGGCGATTGATAGAGATGCTGTGCTGTTTGCAGAACAGCTTTCTTTAAGGGGTCGATGCCTTTCTGCTTCCGCGGATTAACAGCTACAACGGGCACACCCAATTCTCTTTCCAGCTCCTGGATATTAATCTTTATTCCCTTCCTGTTCGCTACATCCATCATGGTCAGCGCAATGACAACCGGTATTTTCAGATCAATCAGCTGTGTGCAAAATAAGAGATTTCTTTTCAGGTTGCTGGCATCTGCCACCGCAACAACTACATCTGCCTTCACCTCTTCATCCTGGCCAAGTAATACTTTATAACTCACCCATTCGTCAAGCCGGCGCGGATAAAGACTATAACTCCCGGGCAGGTCGATCACCTCGGCCTTTGTGCCCAGCAAAATAGTGCTCCCCGTCTTTTTATCGACAGTAACTCCGGGAAAATTTCCAACTTTCTGGTTCAGGCCAGTAAGACAATTGAAAAGGGATGTCTTTCCGCTGTTGGGGTTTCCAACCAGGGCAATATGTAAATTTTTTTTCTCCAATTTTAAAGGACAGCAAAAATAGAAAGCATTCGCTAAAAAGACTTACGAATTACGGTGTTATGATGGCCGGTGCCGGTAAAATTTTCCTTAAAACGTTAACAGATTTAAGGGATCTAACCACATAAAGACCGGACAGCTCAATACCTTTGTAACTCAAATTAACTATACAATCATGGGTACTTTAAGGGGGATGCTTTTTTCAGGACTGTTAATAGTGACTACGGCGACGTTCGGTCAAAAAATGAAAAAAGCGGATAAAATAGTGGTGGATAACCTGAAAGCCCATATTGGTTATCTCGCAGATGATAAATTAGAGGGAAGACGGGCCGGAAGTAATGGAGAAAAGCTTGCGATGGAATATATCAGTTCGCAGTTCAAGGCGATTGGCCTTATACCAAAAGGAACAAATGGTTATTATCAGCCATTTGATATCAATGAAGGTCGCCAGATCAGCGACAGTACTTATTTTAGTATTAATGGCGATAAGCTGCAGGTTGGAAAAGATTTTTTCCCTTTTCCTTTTTCTCCTGCACTTGCGATAGAAGCGTTGCCGGCCATTGCTCTACGGGAGCCTGAAATGCCCTGGTTTGTTGATCTGAAAGAAACCCTGGAGGAAAATCAACAAAACCCTCATTTTGATCTGAATGAATATATCCGTACGAATGCGACAAGGGCAAAAACAAAAGGAGCATCGGCAGTATTGATCTATAATACATCTGCAGTGGATGACAAACTTGCCTTTGATCCAAAAGACAAATCTGCACAACTGGCCATACCGGTTATTTATATAGCAAAGCCGGCAGCCAAAAAATACCTGGGTGATGAGACGGCTACCTTAACCATAAAGTTCAATGTGAAAATTGGTGAGAAAAAAAGAGAAGGGCATAATGTAGCAGGTTATATTGATAATGGGGCGGCTACGACTGTAATCATCGGAGCGCATTTTGATCACCTTGGATATGGAGAAGATGGCAACTCTATGCTACGCACAGGAGAACGTTTAATTCATAATGGAGCCGATGATAACGCCAGCGGGACTGCCGCATTAATAGAATTGGCACGGTCATTAAAAACAACAAAAGCCAGGGCAAATAATTATTTGTTTCTCGCTTTCTCAGGAGAAGAGCTGGGGCTTTTTGGATCTAAATATTTTGTAGACCATCCAACGATTGATCTGAAGCAAGCTAACTATATGATTAACCTGGATATGGTTGGCCGCCTGAATGACAGCACCAAAATAATTTCCGTTGGCGGTTATGGCACATCGCCACAGTGGGCAACCGTGATACATCCACAGGATAAAAAATTACCCTTCATTATAAAAATTGACTCGAGCGGATCGGGTCCAAGCGATCATACGTCTTTTTATCGCAAGGATATTCCTGTACTCTTTTTCTTTACCGGACAACATAAGGATTACCACAAACCAAGCGATGATGCCAATCTTATTAACTATGAAGGAGAGATGAGAATCATCAATTATATCAATACATTGATCGAAAACCTGGACAAACAAAATCAACGACTCGCATTTCTTAAAACACGGGAAGTTCAGATGAGTGTCAGTTCTTTTAAGGTAACAATGGGCATCATGCCGGATTATACATTTGATGGGGCGGGCGTAAGGGCTGATGCGGTGACGGACGGGCGGCCTGCAGCAAAAGCAGGATTAAAATCCGGGGATGTAATTGTACAACTTGGAGATATAAAGGTGAGCTCAATGGAAACATATATGCAAGCGCTCAACCAATTTAAAAAAGGCGATAAAACAAAGGTGAAGTATAAAAGAGGAAATGAGGTCCTTGAGTCCGGGATTGAGTTTTAATTAGTAAATTGATATAAACATCTATTATGGCAGATCGTGGCCTAAAGCTTGCTCTTAATACCCATGAACTGGCCAACGAATTTTTCGAAGACACCAGGCTTTTAGGTATTGTAGCCAAAGTAAAAGATTACCAGTTTTGCTGGAATCTGAATAGCCTTGTTGGAATGGATTTCCGTATAAATCATGATATCGAGATCCGGTTACAGAAAAAAAGACAGAACTATTTTTTTTCTGTATTTGAATACCGGGAGCCCACAAATTTTCTTTGCCACTATTTATATAATAATGAGGATAAGGGGGAGTATTTATTGCCCGAACTGAAACATCTTGACTTTTTATGGCTGATGAAAGATGATACGGTGGATGAAGTACAATTACAGGGAATCATCAATTCTGTTCGTTCCATCAGTGGAGTACAAATGGTGGTAGAGCTAACGAATGAAAAAATAAAGCATCGTGAACACCTGATTTTTTAACGCTAAAAACAAACTCATGTGGAAAGAAACGGATAATAAACTATACAGGAAATTTGAGTTTAAAAACTTTAGTGAAGCTTTTTCCTTTATGACAAGGGTAGCACTGGCAGCAGAAAAAATGGACCATCATCCTGAATGGAAAAATGTATACAATACTGTAGAGGTTTGGCTAAGCACACATGATGCCGGGGATGTGGTAACAGAAAAGGATAGGCAGCTGGCGAAAAAGATAGATGCAATTGTATAAGGTCTGTACTTTTGAACAGACTGAGCTTCTTTTTAGATAATGAAGATTTCTAAAGCAGCGAGAAAGTACTATCATTTTATCTCTTCCTGCGGAATACAATTGCTGCATTCTGCTGAAGATCTGCGCTAAACCGGATCTGATACACATCTTCCCCATCACGCACTACAAGTAGCCCTGTATTGGGAGGATATTTTCCGAGATTTTCGGCATAAAGAACAAGGCTCACAGAATCGCTACCTGCGGGAATATAAATGGTCTTTTTTATAGCACTTGCTTTTAATCCCTGCCGGGCCATAATTATCTCTCCGTTCAGCAAAATACTTACTGTATCACCATCTATTTCACCATTATCATAAATAGAAAGCTGGAGGCTATCGGATTTAAAATTGACTATTTGAGGCGCGACTGTTTTTCTCTCATGAATATAGGCGGCAGCTACCGGAGCATTGATGACAGGGCTATTAGTTGCGACCGGCTCTTTTTCCCTGGTTAATTCAGGTTTTGCTGACTCTTTTTTGGTTTCTCCCTTTCCTGTTTTTGTTTTTTCCCTGGAAACAACGTCTTTTACTGGCTTTGCTTCAGGCTTATCTTCCTGCTTTTTTTCAGTCTTCTTTATCTCTTCGGGAGACGGCTTGCTTTTTATGATAGCTATATCTTCTTTCTCCGGGATCAGCGGTTTGTTATATACTATAGCTGGCGCAGGAATTTTTTTTGTTTCTGCATAAAAGGGAACATCATCGGCCACCTTCAATTCCTCCAGGTGCGGAAGCAATTTTGATCTGGAGAGGTCCTTTTCTTCTGCCAATGTTATGGTTCCACTGATCGAATAGAAATTTTTTGTTTTGTTGGTCTTCCAGTCACCAGCCAGTAGCCAACTGCTATCCTGTTTGTTCATCCGGAATGTGATGGTAACTTTCACGCCTTTATCGGGTCGTACCGGGAAATTGGAAGAAAGGATATTCTCTTCTTTTACCTCGCAAATATCTCCGTCTACCGTTCCTTTCACACGTTTCACAACATAATACAGCGTATCATTCACAATAAAGCTGCTCCTCGAATAACCGTATACTTTTTCCTTGTATTGGGTCAGCGCTATTTCAAAAGACTGCTGTTTGCGCACAGTGACACTATCGTTGGTCAGTGTACCGGTCCAAAGACCAGTGAGCGGTTGCTGCCCCAAAAAAACAATGGGAATAAACAAAGTAACCAAAAGCAGCATTACGGTCTTCATAGTAAAGGGGTTTGCAGAATGCAAGACAAAATACATAATTCTTCAGCAAAATAAGAACGTATTTCAACGCTGGAGATTGTGCAGGTAAAATACCCGGTAAAGAAAAACGCCTCCTATACAGGAGGCGTTAAATAGTTATTGAGAAAATCAATGTTTCAGCGTGTCTTTGGTATTGAGCTTTACCTTTACATCTTTTGTGCCCACCTTCACGCCATTTTTATTTACTTCCATTTCCTTGCCGTCTTTTGTTTTAACGCTACCGCCATCAGGCCCTACAGAAATTTCTGTCTTTTTTTCAACTTTAACTGGCGCTTCAACCGTTGCCTTTTTTTCTTTTACCTCTTCTTTCTTTTCATTGTTACAAGATACCATCAAAATGAATAACGCACATGTAAAAAGACCTTCAAAAATGTATTTCATATGTTGTGTGGGTTGATTACCTGTTCATACTGGCAAGAAACTCTTCATTGTTCTTGGTTCCTTTCATCCGGTTTTGTAATTCACGCATTGCTTCTTCTGCATTCATATCAGTAAGGAATACACGAAGCAGGTTCATCCGTTGAAGAACATCTCTCTCCAGCAACAGGTCATCACGACGTGTTGATGAAGAAACCAGGTCAATCGCAGGATAGATGCGTTTGTTAGCCAAACGACGATCCAGTTGAAGCTCCATGTTGCCGGTTCCTTTGAACTCTTCAAAGATGACCTCATCCATTTTACTTCCGGTATCTACAAGTGCTGTTGCAATAATGGTTAGTGAACCACCATGTTCTATTTTACGCGCTGCACCAAAAAACTGTTTAGGTTTTTGCATTGCATTTGCTTCCACACCACCGGATAATACTTTACCGCTTGAAGGTGCTACTGTATTATGTGCTCTGGCAAGACGTGTAATAGAATCCAGCAATATCACGACATCATGTCCACACTCTACAAGACGTTTTGCCTTTTGCAAAGCTATTGTAGAAACCTTTACGTGTTTTTCAGCAGGTTCATCAAATCTAGAAGCGATTACCTCTGCTCTTACACTTCTTTCCATATCAGTTACCTCTTCCGGACGTTCATCTACCAGTACTACCATCAGGTAACACTCGGGGTGATTGGCG
>CAZGSG010000282.1:0-7658 GCA_964528095.1 uncultured Terrimonas sp. | reverse complement strand
GGGATATTTCAACAAAGAGAACAGAAACCTGCAATCGAATCGTTACCTGGATGCGGCCGAACTATTGCAAAACGAAGCCATCTACCGCACATTCAACAAAATCAACATACGGCTGGCGGCCATAAAAATTGATTACGTTAGTAACTTATGGAAAGGCAAGTTAGAAACAGGTGTGAAACTGGCCGGCGTAAAATCAATCAATGATGGAGCGTTTTATCATGTAAAAAACACGGACAGCCTGGACAGCCGCAGATCTAATTATTTCTCCTTTAAAGAATCAATCAGCAGTGCCTATATTAATTATAAAAACACCCTGGGAAAATGGTCCTGGCAGGCCGGGCTCCGTATTGAGGGCACGGCTAACAAAAACGACACCAACAGTCGAAACTATACAAACCTGTTTCCGGCAATCAGTATCGCCTACAAACCGCGCGAGGCGCACAACTTCAGCTTTGCGTACTCGCGCCGCATCGATCGGCCGGCATATCCTGATCTTAATCCGTTTGTCTATTTACTCGATGAGCTATCGTATTGGCAGGGCAATCCCTATCTGCAGCCACAGCTAACGGACCGCTTCAGCCTCGTGTATGTATATCGAAACTCCACCGTAGCAGGAATAAACTATGCGCAAACGACCGACTACTTTGCACGCATCACCGACAGCATCAATGGCAACCAGGTAGTGATGATACCACGTAATGTAGGCAACCAGCAAAGCTGGTCACTAACGTTGACCCAAACCCTGCAGCTTCGTAAATGGTGGGAGGTTACGCTAAATGCGTCGATACTGCGTTTGCACAATGATATATCCTACCACAAGACCGTCAACTATAACTTAACGCAGTGGACGGGCCGGGCTCACCTGGTACAACGGTTCAAAATAAATACTACACTTGGTGTGGAAGCAACTGCCATTTTTAACAGCCGCCGGTTGACCGCGGCCAATGAAATCAATAACGCTACCAGCCAGGTAGACATAGCGCTGCAGAAAACAATCGGCGCACATGCTACCATCCGTCTTGCTTTCAACGATATTTACAAAGGCAGCCGTCTTCGAAGCAGGCAGGACATGGATGAGTTCCATATCCGCAGTTACAGTTATTTTGAAACACGACAGGTACGACTCAATTTTACCTGGAAGCTCATCGATAAAAACAGTAAAACGCCGCGTGTGCGCAGTTCAGCGCTGGAAGCGGAGAATGGACGGGTGAGGTAAGGTTGAACGTGCTAGTCAAAATCCATGTTCTTTGCAATTTGATTAAACGATGGTACTGATGGGTAAATAGTTAGTAGTAGAATTAAAGTGGCGGAATGATTTTTTTAACTGGCTCAATATTACTGGTTCGGCTTCGACCCTGCTCTAATGTTATATGATTTCTTCCGGTTTGTCATTTTAGCGATATGGTATAGCTGTATTTTCAGGTAACTGCTTATCCTAGTATCTTTCTTTTTATTAAAACACATCTTAGCACTGTAACATGTTGGAGCATCATTTTATTGATGGCTATCTTTTCCATGAAATGATAGCCGTGTATCAATTTATTTTCTGAAAAATGGATGAGCTTTAAGACGAGCGCAAATGAGCTTCATGTTAGAGCGATCAATAACTCCTTCCTTTATTTGGGGAGAATTTCGCCCGCGGCGTTACAATATATTTAAATTAAAAATAACCAAAGCGTTGTTCAGGTGTCAGCGCGTCCTTATTAAGGATTTGGCGATCAATTAGCGACTATCCCCAAAATAGCGCTTGGAGCCGCAAACTGCGTAGTGAAACCAGCCCTTTGTACAACATAGGCACTCAGTTTACAGTTATATGCGTAGCTTCCAATTCTAAACAAAGCGTATGTTTCGCAGGTATTTTCTGCTATCCCTTTTGTTTATCATAGTATCCAGCGCGTGCGGTCAAAACGCGAAGGAACAATGTATACAATATATTAAGGAAGGAAAAGCACTTTTATCCCGTTTCCGCCCTGCTGAGTCTTTGCGTCAATTTGATACGGCTATTTTATTGGCTGAAGGAATTCAGAATGAGGTATTGAAAGGAGAAGGCCTACTGGGTGTAGGACAGGCACTATGGTATATGGGGCAATCCACAGCCGCGGTAGATACACTGAATCGTGCTATTTATTACCTGCGAAGAAAGCGTAAACAGGAAGGCGCCACCTGGCTTCTGGCATCTAGCCTGAGGATCGTCAGCAATATATACGATGAAACAGGACATTATGAGGAGGCATTCATTAGCGTGCGGGAGGCACTTGAAATTTTTACATTGATAAACGACAAACAGAATGTGGTCCTTTCATTGGTTCAATTAGGTAGCCTGTTTAGAAGTATTGGTGATTTTCAAACGGCACAGGTTTTTTTTGATAAGGCAGAAGAAAAGAAACCTGCGAAAGGAAGCTACGAATACAGGGAGCTAAACCACCAATACGGAAGGTTGTACGCGGCCACAAATAAGTTTGATTCTGCCATGTATTGTTATCAAAACGCTTTACTTGACCATCCTAATCCTCTGCGTATCAACCTGCGCATAGGTGAATGTTATCTTTTGAAAAACTCATCCGGTAACGCATATAAATATCTCATTAAAGTATATACAGAGGCACAGGAGGTAAATGAATTAAAAATTCTTGTGCCGGCAATGATTGGCCTGGGAAATATTTATTTGCAACGGGGGCAACCTGATTCCACGCTTATAATGGGAAATGGGGCACTGAGCATTGCCATTGATAAGGGAGTACGGCAAGATCAAAGAGATGCATCTTTAATGCTTGCGATGGTGTACAAAAAAATGCAACAAAAAGACAGTGCCCTCCTGTATTACGAGAAGTATGTGGCATTGAAAGATGCGATATTGACAGAACAGCTTAAGGGTCAGCTATACACCTTTAAGCGCAGGTCGGAAGATGCCGTTACTGAGTCGCATATGCGGTTATTAAAGGGGGGTATTATTGGGGTAATAATTTTATCTGTTATAATACTACTACTAGTTGCATTGAGATATAAGAATGCAAAACTACGGTTACGGCGAAGGTCATCTGAACTTGAGATGCTGGCCTTGCGTGCGCAAATGAACCCACATTTTATTTTCAATTGTTTAAGCGCGATCAATCATACAATATTGGACAACGATACGGATAAAGCATCTGATTATCTCACACGTTTTGCGGGTTTGATCAGGCTGGTATTGATCAATGCGGATAAAAATTCAATAACCCTTGAAGAAGAATTGAGCATGCTTAAACTGTATCTTGATATGGAGCAACTTCGTTTTACCGATACTTTTGATTACCAGATAAATTACGACGGGAATATCCAACCTTCCATGGTGGTCATACCTTCTTTTATATTGCAACCTTTTTGTGAAAATGCAATATGGCATGGACTACTCCACAAAGACGGGAATCGAGAATTGATAATTGATCTATCCATGAAAAGAGATGTACTGATCTTTTCTATTACCGACAATGGCATCGGCAGGGCCAAGGCAGCGGCGGTCAAAACAGAGAATGGAGAAAAAAAGAAGTCTTATGGAATTAAACTAGCGACCGAACGATTGGCGTTATTTAATAATGATAATAAACTTTCAGGATCATTTGATATTTCCGATGTATTGGATTTAACAGGCAACGTTACAGGGACAAAGGTGACAATTCAAATAATTAATAGAACATCCTTATGATAAAAGCCATAATTATAGACGATGAACCCCGGGCAGGCAAGGGGCTTGCCATACTTATTGAAAAATATTGCCTGGATATTGAACTGGTTGCAATCTGCCAGGATCCAAGGAAGGCGATTGATTTGATACAAGAGCTTCAGCCACAGCTTGTTTTTCTTGATGTGGAAATGCCACACATGAATGGATTTGAATTACTTGAAAAACTTTTGCCAGCTTCCTTTGAAGTTATTTTTACCACCAGCTACGATCAATATGCCATCAAAGCTATCAAATTCAGTGCACTGGATTATCTTTTGAAACCGGTGGGGGTCGGTGAACTGCAAACCGCTGTAAAAAAATTCCAAAAACGGTCTCCTGCTTCATTGGCTCTGCAAGTTGATATTTTGTTGAGCCAGTTGCGTCGCTCTAAAACAGTTCCTAACCGCATTGCCTTGTCTACGATGGAGGGCTTGCAGATCATTGTGATTACAGATATCATTTGCTGTAGCGCAAGTGGCAATTATACCATTCTGACTTTAAAGAATAACCAGAAACTGACGGTATCACGGCAATTGAAGGATATAGAAGAAATGCTGGGTGAAGATTCTTTTATGAGAGTGCATCATTCTTATCTTGTTAACCTGGAAGAAATAAAAAAGTATACAAGGGGAGAAGGAGGTAGTTTATTAATGAGTGATGGCTCAATTGTTGATGTGTCGAGAACCAAAAAAGAAATGCTGCTTCACAAGCTACAGCCGGGGAGATAATTTTTTTGACTCTACCACTGGTCGATTTTTTTCACCTATTACTATATAAAAATTTAATAGCAACCCTTGAAGTAATACAGATCTATCAAAAATTTCATCATACACACAATAGTTGATTCTGCTCATTGAAACAATGTCTTTACACTAGTTCTCACCAGGCAAGCTGCGTATTGCAGGCAACCGTACTTCTTTTTTCCCAAATTTATAACTGATTCCTATTTTATAAAACCGGTTCAGTAAACGATTTTTGCCATAGCGGTCAAAGAGCAGGGTGTGATTCTCATCCATGATATACTGGTAAGACCAAAATGGATTGTCGATTCGGAAACTAAGGTTTATTTTTTTGTTGTAAAAACTCCTGTTCATCCATAGGGCCATAGAATTCAACCCCGTGGTTGATCCCTGCAGGTACAATTTGCGCGGGCTGATACTGGCGTAAGTTCCTGCGCTGAATACATCGGAAAACTTGTAGGTTGCCTGCAGGCTGCCGGAATAAATAAAGCCGTTATTCGATAAACCAGTGGATGATGCATTAAAACGCATATACCGAAACACATTGTTGCTGCTTACACTTAGCTTCCTGTACTGGTAAGAAAGGTTTCCCGTCCATCCTGCCACATCCATTGACGCTATATTCCGATACGTATTCTCAACGATACTGTTCGGCTTTTCCGTTGATACTTGCTGGATATTATTTTCGGATCTGCTAAAAAAAGCGGAGGAATTAAAGAACCAGCTGTTCTTCCTGTAAGAATAGGCAGCCTCGACGGTATGCGTGATCTCGGGATCAAGCGCCGGATTGCCATAGGTAATATTAAATGTATCGGAATAATTGACAACAGGATTAAGAAAGCTCATGTCCGGCCGCTGAAGTTTTTTTGAATAACTGAACGAGAGCGAGTGGCTTTGGTCAAAGCTTCTGCTGAACAACAGGTTTGGCAACGGATTTTTATATACGGGTACCGGCACGTCCACGCTCTTAAACCTGATAGATAAGTTTGTCTGTTCATATCGGGCTCCGGCACGTAGTCTCCACTTTCCAACTGGCAATGAAATAGTGATATAGCCTGCAACTACACTTCTTTTAAAGTGAAAATCGCCGGAGCGCGTGAGGTCAGGAATAAACCGGCTGTTATTTGTATAATCACGTTGAACGGCTTTTATACCTGTTTCCATCGCCGCTTCTCCAGCAAATTTTTTTGATAGGTCCCATTGTAAAAGCGTCTCATGATTAACCGCCTCGTTCATGTTTTTCTCTTCGTATGTTTTTACAGCTCCCTGCACCTGTTCCATTGTATACCCATCTTTGCTATTTTGGATAAAACGACTCACCAGTAAATTCCATTCCAGCGTTTTATCCTTTGAAGTTCTCTGGTAGCTGGCACTCAATATATCGACTTCCCTGTCAAAATAGCTATCTGTGTTTCTTGTGATAACCGATGTTAAGGTATCATTTTGAAAAATATTGCTGGTGATACTCCCGGATCCATCCTCCCTGCGTATTGATTTTCGGTATCCCATACTTAACCAGCTTACTGAATCAACATTGAATAAAATACTGAAACCGGCAGGAGTAAACCGATTTCGTTTTTCGCTATTTACCTGCTGCAATAACATATTACCGACGGTATTTTTAGTCAACCGCCTGACATTGCCCTGAGTTGGGGTACTGGAAAAATTATCGCCTGCATCTGCACTGATGATCCATTTCCCGGTGCGCCATTTGACATCACCAGTCAACTGCCCTGACCTGTTTCCTGCAAGAATATTTAAGGTACCTGATACACCATTCTGCGCTGGCTTTTTTGTATATATCTGGATTACGGCATCCACACCTTCGCCATCATATTTTGCCGAAGGGTTCGTGATTACATACACCCTTGCAATATTTGCAGCACTTATCTGGAGCAGCGCATCTTTGACAGACGACGCATAAAGTTCCGATGGTTTGCCGTCGATAAATACTTTAACGCGGTTACTTCCGCGTATCGTTGGTAAGCCATCTCCATCTACGATAATTGCCGGAAGCTTTCGTAAAATATCAGCGGCCGATTCCCCGCCTGCCTGGACTTCTTTTGCAGCATCATAACGAAAGCCGTCGGGTAATACGCTGATCAGTCTTTGTGAGGTTACAGTCACAGAGGCAAGTACAGTTACATTTGAAGATACAAAAACAGTATCGCCTGTTTTTTGCACGACCTGTTTGCTTTGATAACCAGCCATGCTGACCAACAAATAGTATTTTGCGGTTGGCATCTCCCGGAAGCTATAGCGACCCAGGCTGTCTGAGCGTGTTGCCATTAACAGCAGGTGCTGCGTATCCAACAAAGTCACCGTTGCCATAGCTAAAGGCCTGCGTGAAAGCGAATCATACACGTATCCATGTAAAGCTTGCGAAAAACCAATGAGAGGAGATGAAAATAAAAAGAGTAACAGTATCCGTTTCATAGTCGACTTTTTAAAAAGAGGACGAGTAAAAACTCATCCTCGGAAAACTAAAATGCCCGCTATGAGACAGGCTCTGAAATAAAAGTAGAACGGTTGGACGAGCGGCAAAAGTGGGAATGTACAGGGTGCGGGGATGGTTGTGTGGATTGCGATTTTACTTGCAGCTATTTCCCCGCCTTGATGTTCAGTGGCCAGGCAGATGATTCTGGCTGATAATTATCTGGCTTAAAGTTTTTTGGCGCGCATTATTTTGCGATCATAAGGAATTTGATAATACTATTTTCCATACATTCTATGACTGACTAATTAAAATCTATAGCAATTTTTCCCTAGATTTTATTTGTTGCGATCAAACGATATTGCCTATTTAAGATCGTCATTGTTTATCTTTTTTGAACTGGATTTGGATTTCAGTTTTCCAAGATTTATAGTAAAACTTACGGCGACAGATCGGTTCGGGGTCAATACCGCTGTGTATTCATAAAACTGAACACTGGTTCCCCTGGCTAACATTTTAGTCCCTTTCCTGAATGGCTCTGTGATAATGAGACCGATACTTCCTGCGTCTTGAAATATATTTTTACGAACGGCAGCATTAAACAGGGTAAATCCATTGCTTTGGCCCTGAATATTTTTTTGCGGGGTTCTTGCGGTAAAAAAAGATTCCAGAGAAACTCCCTTTTTCAGGCGCAGAGAGGCATTTACATTCATTGAGAATACCGTATAACTTACCGAGGAAGCTGTGAAGTGATATTTATCAGCCACAGTATTCATGCTATTCG
>CAZGSG010000281.1:0-7674 GCA_964528095.1 uncultured Terrimonas sp. | reverse complement strand
GTTTCCAAAGCGATTGCATCACCTGTTCTTCTGCTTTTGTTAATGGCTTCATGCTGTTTGATTGTTATACCGAAGCTATAACTAATTAATTAGTTTAACAACTAAAATTTTAGTTTTAATAAAATTTCTCTTTTTCCACCCGATACTTTCCGTTATTTTGCAAAAAAGAAAGGGCATGTCTGAACCGATCATTGAGCTGAATCATATTAATATATACCAGGGTGATAATCTTGTATTACAGGATGTGAACCTGACTGTCAATAAGGGAGAGTTTGTATACCTGGTTGGAAAGACCGGAACAGGAAAATCCAGTTTACTAAAAACCCTTTACGGAGAGTTGCCACTTACCGAAGGTGATGCTACTGTGGCGACATTTAAATTGAGAGGCCTGGACTGGAAAAAAGTTCCTTTTTTGCGTCGTAACCTGGGCGTGGTGTTCCAGGATTTTCAATTGCTCACCGACAGGAATGTCAATAATAATCTAAAGTTTGTATTGAAAGCCATTGGCTGGAAGGATGAAAAATTAATGGACGAAAAGATCAACGATGTGCTGGATAAAGTGGGATTGAAGGCCAAAGGATTTAAAATGCCTTTTGAGTTAAGCGGAGGGGAGCAACAACGGGTAGATATTGCACGCGCTTTGCTCAATTCTCCAAAACTTATACTGGCAGATGAACCGACCGGTAATCTTGATCCCGAAACATCTGATGAGATCATGAATCTCTTATTTCATATTTGCAAAGACTTCAACACGACAATTGTTATGGCTACCCATGACTATATAGTGGTACAAAAATTTCCAGCACGGATGATCCGTACGGAGAGAGGTCGTGTGATTGACAATGCTACCATAACCATTGAATAAGCTGGCTGGTATTTTTTTCATTATCATAGGTGGAGCCCAGTAACCTTTTTCTCAGGCGTATTTCTTCTTCAGCAAAAGGAAGATGATACAGCTGGGTGATAATAGATGCAAAACCATTTGCATTGGAGCCGATATGGCAAGCTGGTTCCAGGCCGGTGCCGGCAACCATTGGCTCATTTACTATGCAATGTCGTCCTTCAAATAACGCGTGAAGCAGTTTCAGGCGGATACCGGTAATGTTTTTATTAAAACAGGGGAGTACATTGATATGTGCTTTGCGAACAAGATCATTCATTTCCGTCTCACTGGGATCTGCTATCAGGCAGGTATGCTGGCATAAATGCGCTACTTTCTGTAAACGCTTGGATGGTTTCTTACCAGCGATAACAAAGGGGACCCGCACTTTTGTAAATACTTTGCAGAGCAGCCAGATAGCCGCTTCCTCATTTTCAGGTACACCCAGGTTGCCATGATAAAGACAGATACATCCTTTCCCCTCTTGTGATTCAACCTGCTGCCATGCTGGAAACGTGGACATGAATTCCACATTTGGAAGTTTGTATTCATCCTTCAGGATATGAATATCTGTTTCCGACACGCAGGCATATACACACTCTTCCGGCAGGTGATGAGAATAGTTTTTCAACAAGCGGCTTTCGTTATGGAAATACGCTTTTTGAAAAAGCCCGGTGGCAGATCTTGCCAGTTCCTTATAATAAATACTTTCTTCATTGTGCATGCGCACAACGATCTTTCGATCCTTTGTGTTTAGTAATGGCAGAATACCGGTACAATGAATGACTTCGAGTCAAACCGGGTAATTGTCTTTGTTCAACTCCTGTACGAGGTCATCATTTATCCTGGAAGAGATGATATAAGGTGTTTTTAACGAAAACCCTTTGCGTCCCTGTTTACGTTCGTATATATGAATGGTTTCACAAAACTGGTCCAGTTCATTGGGAGTGCCTCTTTCATTATAACTAAAATAATGCAGGTGAATACGTATACCGGCTTTTTTTAGCATGATGATCCTGTTCATCATGTCTATAGCGCCGCCATAATCGGCAGGCCAGGGCACGTCCAGGCATACTATGTGCAGGTGCTTACTCAATGGTTAAGAAAATGGTCATAAAATTTCAGCAGCTTTTTTTCTTCCTGCTGCCAATTCAGCTCCTGTCTCGCCCTGAGGCAATTTTGCTGTAACATATCGTATAGAACACCATCCGACAGCAAATTGTTGATTGCCCGGGCTATTTTTTCAGGTTTCAGGCTGTCGATAAGGACGGCCACTTCAAATTGACGGTTAATTTCCCTGTATTCCGGGTAATCCATACTGATCTGAGGGAGGGCGGCATGCATGTAGTCAAAAAATTTGTTTCCAAGCGAAAAATATTGATTTTTCCCCTCATTTTCAACCAGTCCAATCCCCAGCTTCGCGCGCCGGGCAATTGCGTTCAGTTCAGCGGGGGGCAGCATGCCCAGCAGGCTGATCCTGTGTTCCAGTTTATATTCCCTGATCAATTCTTTTAACCGGGGCATAAAATTGCCATCACCGCATATCTGCAATTGCGTGTTTACTTCTGTCATGGCAGGCACCAGGTATTCAAAACCCCGTCCTTCATTGACTGCTCCCTGGTATACAATAAAATGCTCTCTCGCGATATTGTTATCCTGCTCCTTCAGGCTTGTTATGTTTCGAATAATAGCATAGTTCACCCCATATCGGCTGTTTAATTCATCGGCTACGCTTTTGCTCACGGTATACCCGGTTTTAAAGCGGGGTACAGCATATTTTTCCACTTTTGTCCACATACGTTTAATAGCCGGGCGTGTGGCTACTTCTTTTAGTTCAGTAAATAATTCATGCGCGTCGTATATGCGGGGTATTTTCCGGATGCGCGAAACAAAAAGACAGGGGAGGATCGTATCCAGATCGATAGCACATACCGCATCCATTTTTTTAAACAATAGATAAAAGAAAAGCCGGAGATTATACTCGGCATAAAAAAGTTTTCCTTTCTGAAAAAAAAGAGGGATTCTTTTTTGCGCAAATTTCTCTGCCGAAAGTGGCCTCGAGTTTTTACGTCTTACACCTACCAGGGTTACGGCATAACCATTTTGCGCAAGCGAATTGCAAATACGCTGCATCCGCTGGTCGTACGTTATATCATTCGTAATGGTAAAGAGAATACTTTTCACGCTGAAGTTAAGTTCAGGACAAAGGAACGGATTTATAAATTCTTTCTATTGTTTCAACGGTTTTCATTCCATCTTCCGCATTAGCAAAAGGATGCGAATTATCTTCCAGGGCCCTGATAAGATTTTCATAGATCTTACCATGATTACTCATTGAACCTTTATAAAAGCCATAATCATTGGCATTTCCCGGAACAGGATCATCTATAATAACCTGGTCCGAAAGCTGATATTCTACCTGGTTCATATACTCACCGCCTATGCGAAGACTTCCTTTTTCTGCGAGTATAGTTAAGGACACTTCCATGTTTTTTTGAAATGTATTAATCGACCAGTTTAATCCGCCGGTCATTCCGTTGGCCATTTCAATTGCAACAGCCCCGGTATCTTCAAACTCGATTGTATCTCTATGCGCAAGATTTTTCCTGAATCCTGATACTTCCCTGATATCGCCCAATAGCCAGAGTAACGCGTCGATATAATGACTGAATTGTGTAAAAAGCGTTCCACCATCCAGGTCTTTTGATCCTCTCCAGGAGTCGGCATAGTATTCCCCGGGGCGGTTCCAGAAACAGTTTAGCTGGAAACTGTAAAGTTTGCCAAGCCTGTTTTCATCCAGTATTTTTTTAAGAGATACCAGGGCAGGATTGTATCGGGTGGACTTTACCACGAACAACTTTTTTCCCGCTTTTATTGCGGCTTCATTCATTGTTTTTGCGTCTGCGGAGGATATACACAATGGTTTTTCGCAAAGAACATGTTTGCCAGCCTTTAGCGCTTTTATTGTATGTAACGCATGCAGCCCGTTCGGCGTGCATATAGAAACAATGTCCAACCCCTTTTCATGATCCAAAAGATCTTCGATCGTATAATAAGGTCTTGCGTTATACTGCGTGCCCAGCATATCGGCCTTATTTTTTACAATATCACATACACCTGCCAGGTCTCCATGTTTCACTATTTCAGCAGCGTGTCGCTGGGCAATTTTTCCGCATCCGATAATAGCAAATTGAAGTGTTGAATTCATAAAGATTCAAATATACATTCATTCAGGTCTTCATAAAAAAAGGGTTTTGCCGATTGATTTTGCAGTAGTAAACTAAAAAACCTCTTCACAAGGAAGAGGTTTTTATCTATTTGGAACCAGTGTTTATTATTGACCGCCATTCATACCGTCCATTGCGCCACCATCGCCCTGGGTTTTTGTATTTTTTCTTTTGAAAAGATTTGGATCAAACTTACCAAATCTCCAGTTGAAATTAATACGCAATACCTGCGGGTCACGCCTGCGGAAAGCATCCTGCACAAGGAAGGATGATTCTGAGTGAATATCTGAACGTCGTGTACGGAAGATATCATTCATATTAACCGAAACAGATGCCGTTCTGTTCTTGAGGAATTCATATCGTACAGCAATATCAACACCGTAGTTAGGGCGAACATATCCTTGTGAAGCGGAAGCAGCGCCTCCGAACATTCCACCGCCAAATCCACCACCACGGTTGCTGCTGCTACCACCAGGAGGTAATACGGTCTTGGATTGGTAATCGCCTGACAGTTGTATAGAAATATTTTTAGGCAGCTTAAAGTTGTTATTGACCTTGGCAAAAAAGCTGGTCAGTTTAGGCTGATCGGCTTCACCAGGGATATTGATCTTTACATCTGAAGTATACACATTCAGGTTAGGCGTAAACTCCCACCATTTGGTAAGATTATTTCTCGATGTAAGTTCTATACCGGTAACATAACTTGAATTAGCATTGATATAGGTGTTCAATGCAATTGTTTCTCCACCGGAGCCTGTTCCAATTTCCTGGAAACGGGTGATCAGGTCTGTAGTATGTTTATAATAAATAGATGCCAGGAAATTGCCTTTGTTCTTAAAGGTTTTTTCATACGACAATTCGAAAGAATTAGTAAACTCGGGTTTCAGACCGGGATTACCTTTGCTTGGATTCAATTTATCGGAGGAGTCCGTAATAGGAGTGAGCTGCCAGAAATTAGGGCGGTTGATCCTGCGGCTATAATTCAACTGCAGGCTCTGATCGTCTCCCAGTTTTTGTGAAACAAATACGCTGGGAAACAGACTGACAGGGAATTTAATATCGAAGATCTCATTGGTAGTACGCAGCTTTCCTTCGTAATTGGAACTTTCAGCTCTTAATCCAAGTTGATAGCCGAACGATTTTACCTGAGCAGAATAGGTCGCATACGCCGCGTATACCTGGTCATTGCTTTCATAGTCAACCTGTGACAAAGGCTGTATAATGTAAGCGCCGCCTTTTTCAAGATAAAAAGCGCTGGTACTGCTGTTTTTTCTCAACTGCGCTCTCAGTCCCATTTCAACTTTTGACTTGTCATTAATAGGATTGACGAAATCAGTTTGAATTACCACGTTCTCATTGTCGCCAAATGCTTCCTGTTTTTGACTGAATGTGCCTATGTTCTGGTATTGTGGTACACTAAAAGTATCTGTTATAATAAGGTTGCTATTATTGTTTTTGCTTTTATTATAAGTCACATCTGCAGTAAACTCACGGCCTGCTTTTGGAAAATTATGTTTAAAGCTAAGCGTGGTTCCCAGGTTTCTGAAATCTCCTTTTGAATTGGAAGCACGTTCGTAATACGAAGATCTTTTCGGAGAAAAGAGGGTGTCTACCAGGATATCACTGATCGTATTTGGTTTGAAACTTCCTTTTGCAAAGTTTCCGCTCAATGAAAGTGTACTGCGGTTATTGATAAAATAATCGATACCTGCGCGGCCAAAGCCGAAAGCGCCATTCATTGTAGAGCGGTCATTTTGTAATAGATAAGTATCAGGGGTATCGAACAGGTTGAGTCGTTCCGTATTACCGGTGCTGATGGACTTGCGCTGATTATACATTCCGCTCACGAACATATTCACTTTTTGCTGGCGCAGGTTGATATCACCACCCAGGCCTATTTTAGCGCGGGAGTCGATATTCGCTCTCAGATTTCCATTGTAGCCAACTTTCTTTTCTTTCTTTAAAACAATATTTAAAATACCGGATGTTCCGCCTGACGCATCAAACTTGGCAGAAGGGTTCGTGATGAGTTCCACACTTTGGATCGCGTCTGCAGGAATCTGTTCCAATGTAAGATTGGAAGGACGGCCATCCACAAAAATCTGGGGAGCATTGTTACGCATGGTCACGTTTCCATCTATATCTACATTTAAAGATGGTACATTCCGCATAATATCAACAGCAGTACCGCCGGCAGAAACAATATTCTTATCTACATTAAATACTTTGCGATCGATACCTAAGGTCAGGCCCGGGCGTGTTGCATTTACGGTTACATTCTCCAGCACCTTTTCTTCCAGTTCCATTTTTATATTACCAAGGTCTTTGTCCAACGCGTTGAGCATGGCTGATGGATCGGGAGCGCCGCCTTCAGGTCTTTTCAGATCAAATCCAACGGTCTGCTCATAAGGTTTGTAACCGATAGCAGTGACCTTCAGTTTATATTGTCCGAAAAGGGGTATATTTTCCAGGCTGAATTCTCCATTGGCTTTTGTCAGCATACCCGTCACGATCACATCCTTGCGTTGTTTGGTAGCTGTATCCATTCTGTTTTGCGTTAGCTGAACAGAAGCGTATTCTACAGATTTTCCGGAAATGGTTTCTACCAGTTTTCCATAAAACCGGCCATTCATTTGCTGACCGGCGCCGCTACGTGCGGGAGGTTGAGCATATAAAGAGGTGATGGCAATCAGCAACACAGCGGTCAAAAAGATTCTCATGTATAAATTTTCAGATTAGACGTGCAAAGGTGGTATAACTTGCTGACATAAGCATGACAATTTGATAAAAGGCAATACTACTGATGCAAAAGGCCTTTTTGGGGTGATATTAGTAAGTAATCAGCTAAGAAGCAAGATAATAGCGAGTTGGACCAGGCCAATAAACAGGCCTATGAGCATTGCGGTTTTTGTAATGGAGCTGACCTGGCCCGAAAAACGTTCGTTGAATTGCTTTTCAAGGTTGGCGGAAGAAATGCCGGCTATTTTTTCAGCTACCAATTGCTCAATATTAAAGCTGTTGATCAGGTTCCCTGCATACTGATCGATCACTTTTGGAAAAAGTTCTTCGATCTCTTTTAAAAAAACGGCTTTCATGGTCGTAATGGTCTTATCGCCAATAAACATACCGATCATGGGCATTTGGGCTTTCAGCTTGTTTCGCAGGAAATCATCTACATGTTCTTCGATCATGGGAAGAATCTTTTGAACATTGGCAGGATCGCTGATCTTTTCCTGTAGTCCACCGGTGAAAGTCTGAAACTCGGCAGCGGCCAGTTTGCCTGCTTTTTCAGCAATTACTCCTTTATTTTTTGGAATGATACCCTGAAAGCTGAAGCCAGCTATCTTTTTAGGTAGCAGGGGGTGAAACAATGACCAGGTGAAGAGGCGGACAATTATCCAGCCGGTCAGTGCAGACAACAGGGGTATTAAAATCAGCCAGTAATTCATGAAAAAACTATCTATGATAAATCTGTAATAAAATAAAACCCCGTTTCAGAAGAAACAGGGTTTGGGTGGCTAACCGGGCTCGAACCGGCGACCCTCAGAACCACAATCTGATGCTCTA
>CAZGSG010000280.1:0-7714 GCA_964528095.1 uncultured Terrimonas sp. | reverse complement strand
AATAACCATAATCCGAACGAAGATAGGTCTGATCAGCGGGTATGGCCGCCTCCGGGTTTGCGGGATCATATTCCTTTGAATAATATGCCTGGATCAGGAATGCATTTTATTCGGGAGGTGAAATGGACACCTCTTTTCTTACGCCATTCAATGAACCCCAGGTGGGCCTGTTATTCTTATATATGGAAGGCGGATGTACTACCCATATATCATATCCATTTTGTTCGATCAGCGAAAACGGCTTTCGATTTTGTAATAAAACGACCGGCTCATCTATCGTGATCTTTTTCATTAATCGTTCATAAAAGATCCTGCCATATTCAAAACTGCTGCCTTCTGTGAAAACGGTCTGATTGATCGTTAGCGGATCGATATTACTGATCTTTTTAAAGGCCACAGCCATCGGTATGTATTCAGTCCCTATCACGGCTTCCGAAATATGACCATAGCCCGCATGCACCAATATCTTTGCGGATTTATCTCTTTTGATCACTTCGTATAAATTTGCCGCCTGTGCTGAATCACGCTGGGAACCTGTGTGTTTCATTGCCATCGTGTCTTCATAAGAAACCAGGGTATAACCCAATGCGATCGCTTTTCGCACCAGTTCCGCTGCTACGGGCTCATTGGTATAAAAGCCAGTTTGAAGATTAACCTCTTCCAATGAATGGGTGGAATAGTTATTAAACATTTCCATAGCGAAATAACGAAATCCTTCTTTATACAACTCTTCAAGCAAACTATACGTGAATGCGCGGTGAACAGGTTTGTCATGTGCCTCATTGATCATCACTACCTGTGCACGCATCGCATTACCTGTAATAAAACTGGCGGCATTGATCGACTGCAGGTTCTTGATTTCGTTGATATGTTGATCAATATATTCCCTGGCATCTTTTGGCAGGCTATCATACGATCGTACCCCGTATTCGATTGCCTTCTTCGTATCTCCGAGAAAAGAAAGAAACTGCGCAAAATTCTCATAAAAAGATTTTTCACCTTGCAGCTTTTTAAACTTTGATTCCCAACCAATAGCCTGGTATAGCGGATACAGGTAATGCAATTCGTTCCCCAGCCTGTTTGTCAGGTAAGAAAATGATGAATCCTGTTTATTGGGTTTCGTGGTATCCGTATACTTACGGATCTGGTCGAATGGAGCATACTGTTGTGCAAATGCAACTGAACCAATACAGCAAAATGAGACGAAAAAGAATAGATTTTTAAACATAGACCGCTGGTGAAATTCGCAGCAATATTAGGCAGAACCCTGTTAGTGAAACGATAAAATTAACTGCCCTAACCAATAGATACCGTCCTGGAGCTTTTGTCATGCCTGATCATCATCCCTTTACCTTTTCCAGTACCTGCACCTGCTGAAATGATCCGTTCTGCAGACGTGTATAATAAATGCCTTCGCTCATCCCCTGACCGTCTAGTACTAATTTGTGCCGGCCAGCCGCCAATTGATCATCGGCCAGTATTTTTACCAGCCG
Source organism: uncultured Terrimonas sp. (assembly GCA_964528095.1). Classification (GTDB taxonomy): domain Bacteria; phylum Bacteroidota; class Bacteroidia; order Chitinophagales; family Chitinophagaceae; genus CAZGSG01. The sequence goes on along the minus strand of CAZGSG010000280.1, from coordinate 6,221 downwards.
TCCTTCCCCATCAAAGAGTTGCAAAGAGGTATGGCCGCCTGTTGTTTCAAAACTTATTTCTGCTGAATCGATGAATACCCCATCATGTTGAAGCAGGAGCTCCTTTGAGGTCGCCTTATCTTTATCCCCGGCATCATGAACGATAGGAATGGACTGGTAGTCTTTTAACAGGATCTTTTGTACCTCCTGTTCATTTACCAGGAACCATTTTTCCAGCACAGAAGCATACAATGAACGAAAATCATACTGCATCGGAACATTATCTTTTACAGTACCAGTACCGGGAAGAATGGGATTATTCCCGATCACAGCAGCCTGCACTTTATTTCCAAAGAAAAAAACAGGCGCGGCTGCACCATGATCTGTGCCACCACTTGCATTGGATTTGATGCGGCGGCCAAACTCGGAAAAGGTCATTCCCAATACCCGGTCGCCCACATTCAATTCGTTGATGTCTTTCATAAATATACCGATCGCTTCACTGAGTCTTGCCAATAAACGGGCATGAGCACCGGTCGTTTTATCTTCCTGCTCGGTTTGTTTGGCATGTGTATCAAACCCGCCGATATTAACCATATAAACTTTGGTTTTTAATCCTCCCGCGATCAGCCGGGCAACGATCTTTAACTGGTCTGCCAGCGGGTTCTTACCGGCGGCAGGATACTGATCTGATTGACGGGTAACTTTCTGTGCCGCTTTTTTTATCACATCTGCATACTGATCTGTCTTCAACGACATTTCCCGGATAAAAGCAAGCTGGTCTCCTGCCCTTGTATCTGATGCGAAAGATTGATCACTGTTGATCAGGTCATAAAAATTAGTAGGATTACTGATGGCCATGCCCATCGTAGTGAAAGGCCCCTGTAGTGCCGGTGAAACTATTCCACCGATCTGTATCGCGAGAGGATCGGCCATTGCATCACTGGGATATTTATCAGGAAACCCGGGATATTGTTTATCAAGATAACGCCCCGCCCATCCCGTCTGCAAGACTTCATCAGGGTCTGCCCCAGTCAGCCAGATATCAGTTGCGCGGAAATGAGAGAAATTCGGATTGGGATAACTGACAGATTGTACTATCGACAACCTTCCATCATTAAAAAGAGATTGCATACCAGTCATGGCGGGATTTAGCCCTGTCTTATCAAATCCATTCAGCCTTAGTATTTTTTCCTGCGGAATCGCAATATTCGTTCTGGCTGCATAATAAGCATCATAAAGATCGATAGGTATCACCGTGTTTAATCCATCATTCCCTCCATTCAATTGTATCAATACGAGTACGCGGTCAGTGTCATCACTATAATGTATTGCTTCCAGGAAAGGCGACCGTGCAAATGCCTGTACCGAATGACCATTGATCAACGCAGGAAGAACAAAAGAGGAAGCGGTATATTTTAAAAAATTTCTTCTTTTCATGTATTGCGTATTTATCAGCAAAGCTGGTATTCCGGGCGACTCATCAGGTATTTATACATGTTCTTCAATTTGCCGCTCACGATGTTCGCGTTCTTTTTATCCTCCTGCTTTTGTACAAATGCATTCCAGATATCTGTCCAGTAATGATCAGCCTGCATATTCGTAAGACCGGATAAAAGAATCTCTCTTTTAATAAATTGCCTGTCGGGCTCATTCAATGGTAATGCGAATAATAATTTAATTGAATCGGCGATAAGCGCATCCGGGTTAGCGGGATCCGGTAAAGATCTTGCCAGGGCAATAGTATCGATCACTATTTTTTTATTGCTGCGGGTAAACCCGTTATTGAGCATACGGGTAGTAAACTGGTTGCGCTTTGGCAATGTATCGGAACTGATCCATAATTTATCATACTGCGGCTCCTGATAATAAGCCTGCCAGCCGGCAACATTTGGCGGATCTCCGATATTCTGCTGCATGGACGCGGCCTGATTTCTTAGCTGTTCCCACATGCCATACTGGTCCATGAATTCACTATCAGCAGGGAAATCGAGTTTAAATTCCCGGCAAAGACCTACTACCAGGTCCACCGGGCTTTTAATAATACTGCCGTAATTGGCCTTATCAAAAAAATGTTCACTGCTTAATAAAACATCCAGTACAGGCCTGATCTCATATTCGTTTTTCCGAAAGATTGCTGCCAATGGTATGATCACCTGTTGTTCTGTTGCGGCATCTATCGTATGATAAACAAAATAGCGATATAGTTTCCGGCAAATGAATTTTGAAACTTCTTCCTGGCTAAAGATCATATTGATCAGATCATCCAGTTCCTGCGCACCCTCTTCTTTTTTTCTGCCTTTAATGATCGTGTTATTATAAAATCCGGAAAATTGTTTATCTGACTCATCATGCCTGGAAGGGTCAAAGGAAGATGAGAATGTTTTATTATCCAGTTTGTAACCGGTCAGTACTTTGGCAGCTGCTTTTACATCATTTTCCGTGTACTTTGACGCAGGCCCTTTTCCTACTGTGAATAGTTCCTGTAGTTCTCTGCCATAGTTTTCATCAGGTGCTTTTTTGGTACTGGCATATCCGTTCAGATACCTGAGCATGGCAGGATCAATGCTAATTGCTTTGACCATTTCTTTAAAATTGCCCAGGGCATGCGTACGTAGCAACGCATTGTGTTTATACACATAGATCGCATTATCCACTGTATTTGTTTCGGTGGCAAAATGATTGTGCCAGAACAAGACCATTTTTTCCCGCAGGTTTTTATCCTGGTTCAGCATCAGGCCCAGCCACCAGGATTTAAAAGAATTTTTCCTGCGTCCGTTATTCTTACCATTTGCAATTTTCGAATCGATCCAGGTAGCGCCGGCCGGCACTTCTTCATCTACATAATAATTTGCTTCCTCTTTTTTGGTATCGGGATCGTTGTAATTATTTACCGGTGGGGATGGCTGCGAAGCGGATGGGTCCAGCAATTCCTTCAGCGCTTTCTTTAACTTCTTTTTTTTAAAATAATGCACATCCTCTTCCCTGGCGCCAAACATCGTTCGTTTAAGCAGGTGAACGACCTGTTCTTCCGTCCATTTACCCTTATACGTTTTTAGCCCTGTGCTCAGGCTGCTTATATCGGCTTTGTATTTCCAGCCGATCGTTTCCTTTTTTCGGAGTGAACCAAAGAAATCTCTTCTATCCATACGCGGGTATTCAGTGATCAACAAGAAAAAACAATGCCACCTCTTTGTAATTCAAAACTAAAAAGTCAAAATTCAAAAATAAACTCTGTGGTACAGATGCCGTTTTTGAATTTGAAAAGTTATCGCGCAACTAATAACTCTTTCAATTGTTCTATTCCTGCCGTGGCTGGCTTTTCAATAATAGTAAGATTGGCAAAGGCTGGCAGGGGAGGCATTTTTTTGTCAATTACAAAAATGGGCACATTATCCCGGGTATAATTTATTAATCCGGCAGCGGGATATACTACCAATGAAGTGCCCATGACCACAAAAATATCCGCGTCGGCTACGATGGGGATAGCTTCCTGGATTTTGGGAACAGCTTCTTCAAACCATACGATAGCCGGGCGTAACCTTGCCCCATCTTCCGCTTTGTCATCGAGCCGCATGTCTGCCCGGATATCGTAGATGAGCGCTTCATTCTTCTCGCTTCTCATTTTGAATATCTCTCCATGCAGGTGCAATACATTGGTAGAACCTCCCCGTTCGTGCAGGTCATCAATAATCTGGGTGATAATAGTTACATCAAAATCCTTTTTCAATTCAGCCAGCCCGGTGTGTGCCGCATTAGGTTTTGCCTCGGCTACATCTTTGCGCCGCATGTTATAAAAATCCAGCACGAGCTGCGGATTCTTTTTCCAGGCTCCTGGTGTAGCGACTTCGGTTACCTCATACCCTTCCCACAAGCCATCACTGTCACGAAAAGTACGCAATCCACTTTCGGCGCTAATGCCTGCTCCGGTCAGCACAACTAATTTCTTTTTGGCCATCTCCAAAAATACAAAATTTAAAAGAGCTGTTTTGCCGGTAGTTTATGTTAAAGGATTCGCCTCTGTCAGCACGACGGTCAGTCTACAACTGGCTTACCTTTTTTTATTTTTTTATACAGGACAAACGCCCCTAATAAAACCAGTAATAACGGCCAGATCGTAGTCAGGGCCAGCAATAAATTCCCAACCCAGGTCCAGCCTGCTTTGAACGAAACCAATAATTGATTACCTAAAGACGGTTTATCATTATTCCTGGCTGTTGAATTTAATACCTGGTAGTAAGTCAGGCTGATCGTACTGAAAGAAGACGAATGTCCCAGGTAACTAATACGCCCGGTGGCCGCTTCTATCTCCTCCTGTATCCCATTAATCTGCGATTGCACATTCAGGATTTCTTCCATATTCTTTGCCTGTTTCAACAGATCGAGGTATCGCAGCCTCACTTGCTTTTTGGCTTCCATCCGCGACCTTGTATCCAGGATCTCCGCTGTTACATCCTGTGAAGAAATTCTTTTTTCATTAACTTTTTCTACTTTATCTGATAACGCCGTCACCGCATTATCAAATTGATCTACCGGCACTTTTATGATCAGTGTATTTTCAATCTTATACTCCGATTGCGACAGTTCTTCCTGAGCAACATACCCGCCTATCTCATTCACCTGTTGTCTTATAAATGAGTAATAGGTTTTGTAATCCTTTACTTCCAGGTTAAGTGCAGCATTCTTGATGATCTTTTTATCCCAGTCCTGTTTAACCGGCACCTCTTTCGCAGGTGACTGCTGCGATTGTTTACCGGCAGTATCCCGGAAGAATTCTTTCTCATTGGCAATACCTGCATCTGAGTCGGGAATTTGATGTACTAAACCTTCGAGTTTGACACTTTTATCTTCCTTATGATTGCAGGAGAAAATGATCAGCAGTATTAATACTGCTGTATACAGTTTATTTGATTTCATGTTATTGATTGATTAGTTGAGGAGATGCAATACCTGCCTGATTACATAAGCAACGCGCTTATAATCGAAAAATTACCTGAGCTTATTGAAGACTAATCTCGAGCTATCATTTGTAAGAACGATGAGCTTGTTCTTATCCAATTGTAACACAGTTAAAGTAGTGCCGCTCGTATCGGCTGGTGAGTCCTTCCAAACCAACTGCCGGTCTTTTTTCCATTCATATACTGAACTTTCCTGCATGAGCGAATCACCGCTAAACATACGCGTAGTACCATTTTCTTTCAACTCGTAGGTATACTGCATGGCGAGTGAATCCAAGCCGGCCGAAAGTCCATTACGAATAGAATCCTCCCTGTAATTGATTGAATCAAGTTTCCACTTACCTACTATCAATGTTTTGTAATTCAACTCTTCGGAGATGCGGGTTTTATTAGTTACAAAAAAGTACATACCCGTTCCGGCTGCAAGTATCAGCAGCCCGATGAATAATTTTTTCATGGCTTTAATTTTTTATGGTGAAAGAAGATGCATTCATTTATACTTTTTATAGAAAAAAAGTAACCCTGCCATGCGGGCAATTATAAAAAAAATACCGGCATTAACTTTTTATTGTAGGAAGTTTGCTCAAAGATGTTTTTTACACGGAGATGCACGGAAAATAAATAATCATTTATTCTGATTGATGATCACTTTATACTGAATATGGTTTTAGTAGGTCTTCAAAATAAAGAGGCACGGAATTGGCATACGCTGCCAGTTCCGTGCCTCCTTATTTTTGAATAATAAAATTAAATACTAACCAGGAATAGAATAATAATCGAAATAACGGAATGACCACCTTTATCAGCCGCTCTCGAAGAAATGCAAAACTCAGAAACGACTCCTGTAGCAACAGAGTCTGTTTTTGAGTTTTGCGTTTTTAATTTTGAATTCTCCGCTATTTTTCACCAGCCATCTCCATCACGATCTTCCATTCCTCTTCTTTCACTGCCTGTACAGACAATCTCCCTAACCTTACAAGATCCATATTTGCTAACCGCTTATCTTCTTTGATGGCTGCCAGGGGTACGGGTTTCTTTAGTTTTTTATGTGGTGCAAAGTCAACTGCAACCCAGGCTTCCTCCGGAGTAGTAGGGTCCTGGTAGGCCTCTTTTACCACTTTGGCGATACCAACTATTTCTGTGCCTTCGTTGCTGTGATAAAAGAAAACAAGATCTCCTTTTTTCATACTACGCAGGTTATTCCTGGCAGCATAATTCCTTACTCCGTCCCAGAATGTTTTTTTATCTTTTTCAAATTGCTCCCAACTGTATTTAAAAGGTTCT
>CAZGSG010000279.1:0-7736 GCA_964528095.1 uncultured Terrimonas sp. | reverse complement strand
CTGACCACTACAATCCGCGCTTCACCCAGCTATGATGCAAAAAAGATCAGCGCAATCAACCAGTTAAGAATCCGTTTGCAAACAACCAGTTCCGAAGATGTGGCAGGTAATTTTGCTCTCACAGAAAAAATCTATGAAGAATACAAGATCTTCAATTACGATTCCGCTTACCGGTATGCGATCAACCTGCAGAATATTTCCTCCCGCATGCCCGACGATAAACATGTGGCGGCAGCCAGGATGAAACTTTGTTTTATACTTTTATCAGCAGGCCTGTACAAAGAAACATTTGACGCATTAAGTTCTGTAAAAAAGCCCGCCGCCGGTGATTCCCTCAAAGCGGAGTATTATACGCTCTGGGCCAGGTACTATTATGACCTGGCGGGATATGCTAATGATAATTACCACTCGGTAGATTATGATATAAAAGGCTCCGAATACCTCGATTCAGCTCTCTCCTATTATCCACAAGCCTCCTTCGAATTGTTATACTATACCGGTCTGCGATATTTTAAACAGGGGAAGATCAATGAGGCTTTTTCTTATTTCCAGTCTGTTATAAATAAACCAGGTCTCAGCTATCACCAACTGGCGCTTGCAGCTTCTACTATCAGCGGCATTTACCTGCAGCAAGGTAATATTGATAAAACTATTGAGTTGCTGGTAAGGGCAACGGATGCAGATATCCGTTCATCTACCAAGGAAACTGTAGCCATCTTTCACCTGGCCGAACTGCTTTATAAAACCGGTGATCTGAAACATGCAGCCATCTGTATTGAAAACGCAATAGCCACCGCTGAATTTTATGGAGCCCGGCAGCGTAAACTGCAGGTGAGTTCAATTCTCCCGCTTATTGACGGGGAACGGATCAATGCCATCGAAGCGCAGAAAAGTACCCTGTTCCGTTACGCCATCATGCTGACAGTATTAGTGCTGGTGCTTATCCTGCTTACCTATATTGTATTCAAGCAGGTCAGAAAACTGAAAGCAGCGCAACAGATCATTACCAAAGCGCACCAGCAGCAGCAGATCGTCAACATGCAACTGGAGGAAACCAACCGCCGATTGGAGGAGACCAATATGAAACTGGAAGATGCAAATGAAAAATTGCAGGAAGCCAATAAGATCAAAGAAGAATACATCGGCTATTTCTTCAACATGGACTCGCAGTTTTATGCCAAGCTGGACAAGATCAAAACCACGTTGGAAACCAAACTGGCCGAGCGTAAATATGAAGAGATCCGGTTTTTCCTGAATAAGATCGAAGCCCGGAAAGAAAAAGAAGAGCTGCTCCTTAATTTTGATAAACTATTCCTGAAGTTGTTCCCTCATTTCGTAAGCGAGGTTAACGCCCTGCTCACGCCTGAGGACCAGATCAAACTCAAAGAAAACGAGCTGCTGAATACTGATCTCCGGATCTTTGCCCTGATCAGGATGGGTGTTTCAGATACCGAAAAGATCGCCCAGATCCTGGAGTATTCTGTAAAAACCATTTACTCCTACAAAACGAAAATGAAAAATAAATCGATCGTACCAAACGAAAGTTTTGAAAAATATATCATGGAAATAAAGACCATGTAGCAGCAAAAAAATGTTGATTTTTTGCTTCAGTATCACTTCATTTTCATTCTATAATAAAATTTCATAATGTTTTATAAGTTATTGATTTTAAAACACTCCTAATTCCATTCGTATTTATTTCTTCGCTATTTTCTCTATTTTGATTTTAAAACTTGGCGCAGCTTTTTTATCCCTGTTATTTTAAGCAGATTTCAGCCTGACTATTTTTTTTTGACGAACTGCTGTTGCCAGATATGAATAAGATTTTTCCCGCAATTCTTGCGTTTATCCTTGGTGCGTTTGTTTTCACCGCTTCCGGCCAGGACCTTGTAAAGCCGGTTGGCGAAGTGAGAAAAGTGACCGCATCCGGTCAGCAGATCCAGCTTATCACCAGTAATGGATTTGTATCGATCTCGGTTTATAGCCCATCCATAATAAGGGTACGGATCACGGATCAGCCAGTAGCTGATGATTTTTCGTATGCTGTTGTGGCCGCCCCTTCTCCGTTTTCTTTAAAAATTGAACAGAACCCAGACCGCTTAAGTTTCCGTACCGATTCCGTGCAGGTCGTGATTGAGAAAAAGCCTTTCTCTATCCGGTTCTATACACCTGATGGCCGATTGGTGAACGAAGACGAACCATCATTGGGCACATCCTGGATAGGAAATGAAGTAACCACGTATAAGCATTTGCAGGAAAGCGAACGTTTCATTGGCCTGGGTGAAAAAACCGGTAACCTTGACCGTGCAGGTTCCGCTTATACCAACTGGAACTCCGATGTATATGGTTATTCAGCAAGCGCGGATCCTTTATATACCACTATCCCTTTCTATATGGGGCTTCATCATGGACTTTCCTACGGGATCTTCTTTGATAACAGTTACAGATCCGATTTCAACTTCGGAGCCAGCAATAATCGATTCTCTTCTTTTGGTGCAAGAGGTGGTGAGATGAATTATTATTTTATCTACAATACTACAGTAGCTGAGATCATCCGGTCGTATACTTATCTCACCGGTCGCATGCCTCTTCCCCCGCTTTGGAGCCTGGGCTATCAACAAAACAGGTACTCTTATTATCCCCAGGCGGAAGTATTCAGGATTGCAAATACACTGAGAGAAAAGAAAATACCTGCAGATGGAATAACACTTGATATCCATTATATGGATGCGTACAAATTGTTTACCTGGGATAAAGACCGTTTTCCTGATCCAAAAGGCATGATCGACAGCCTGAAAACAATGGGTTTCAAAACAACCCTGATCGTTGATCCGGGTATTAAGGTGGAAAAAAAATATCCGTCGTATGAAAGCGGAAATGCGCAGGGAGTGTTTCTTAAATACCCGGATGGACAAAATTATACAGGACAGGTTTGGCCGGGCTGGTGCAATTTTCCTGATTTTACCAGCGAGAAAGGAAGAGGCTGGTGGAAAAAAGAAATGAAGAATTACACCGATATCGGTGTTGCGGGTATATGGAATGATATGAATGAAATAGCAACCTGGGGGCAAGCAATGCCAAATAACGTGTTGTTTAACTACGATGGACATCCAACCACACACCTGAAAGGCCACAATGTTTTCGGCATGCAGATGGCCCGTTCCAGTTATGAAGCCACCAGGAGCGCATTACAAAAAAGACCTTTTATCTTATCAAGATCGGGATATGCGGGTATGCAGCGATATACCGCGCTCTGGACAGGCGATAACCGCGCAGAAGATGAACATATGCTCGCTGGTGTTCGTTTATTGGGAAGCCTGGGATTAAGTGGTATTCCCTTCTCTGGTATGGACATTGGCGGATTCACCGGTAATCCAACGACTGGTTTGTATACCCGCTGGATACAGCTCGGTGCGTTTACTCCATATTTCAGGAACCATACAGCATTAAATACAAAATCAGCGGAGCCCTGGTCATTTGGAGAAGATGTGCTGGATATTTCAAGGAATTATATCAACCTGCGCTATCGCCTCCTGCCCTATCTCTATTCCGTTTTCCACGAATCCACACAGGATGGTTTACCTGTCGTAAGATCGCAGGCCATCGACTACACGCATGATGCCAATATATACAACCCTGCTTTTCAAAACCAATATCTTTTTGGCCCTGCTTTTTTAGTGATGCCGCAGGAGAGCACCAAACAGTTTGCAAAAGTTTATTTCCCGGCGGGTGAATGGTACAACCTGTATGATGATAAAAAGGAAACGGGTGGAACAGAAAAGCTTATTGAATTGTCTACAGAAAAATTACCTGTGTATGTAAAAGCCGGAAGTATTATTCCCATGCAATCCCAGACACAATCGGCAATTGAAAAACCCAGTGATACACTTACCGTGCATATTTATAATGGAAGCCAGCCCAACAGTTTTGAGATATACGAGGATGATGGCGAAACATATAATTATGAAAAGAATATTTTCTATAAAAGAATAATCCGGTTTGATCCCATCAGCAATACCATCACATTCAACAAATCTGAAGGCGATATGCGATCTGCATTCAGTTATATCTGTCTGAGTTTGCATGGATTTACAAAACAGGAGCTACAGGTGAATGGCAGCAGGCTACTATTGGAAAATAGTCCGTTGTTATTCATTTCTTCTACTCCTGCTTATTATCAACGTGCAATCAGTGTAAAGACCCTGGTGCTGAAGAATGATCCCGGTAAAATTGATATTCATTTTTAAACCTATTTTATTAATAAAAATAACATGTGTTAAACCTGCTACTGCCTGAAACAAAAACGATTACCATTATCTAACTGCCTCATTCACTTTAATCTTGTCATTATGATATTATCCAACGCAAAAAAACTCCTGTTACTGGTCGGATTTACCTGCTTATCCGCACTGGCTGCCATCTCCCAGCAGGCAACTATACCTGTTACCGGTAATGTAAAGAACGAAAAAGGCGAAGCAGTTGACTTTGCTTCCGTAAGAATACAGGGAACACAAATGGGAACAGTTACTGACAGCAAGGGAAATTTTTCTATCGCTGCTCCCGTTGATGCCTTATTGCTGATCTCCCATATTGGCTATGATACAGTCGCCTTAAAAGCGCAAGCCCGTATGACGATTGTATTAATTGCTTCTACAGGTACTTTAACAGATGTGGTCGTAATCGGGTATGGCACACAAAAAAGAAAGGAACTAACCGGTTCTGTAGCCACTGTTACCGCAAAGGATTTCCAGCAGGGCAGTATCACCACACCTGAACAACTCATCTCTGGAAAAATAGCGGGCGTATCCGTTACCTCAAACGGTGGAGCACCAGGAGCCGGTAGCGTGATCCGCATCAGGGGTGGTGCTTCTATCAACGCCAGTAACGACCCGCTGATCGTGATAGATGGTGTTCCATTAAGTGGCAACAATATTTATGGCGCTTCCAACTCGTTGAGTTTGATCAACCCTTCCGACATCGAATCATTTACGGTACTGAAGGATGCCGCTGCCACTGCCATCTATGGCTCAAGAGCTTCAAACGGGGTTATCCTTATCACCACCAAAAAAGGAGCAGGTAAGAAACCAGTTATTAATTTCAATACACAGGTTTCCGCCTCTACCCTTGCCAGAAAGCTGGACCTTCAGACAGCGGATGAATTTCGGCAGTACGTGGATTCATTAGGTGGTGGCACGTTTGATAATGTTACAACATACAAATCTTTATTAGGTGATGCTAATACGGATTGGCAGGATGAGATTTATCGTACGGCGCTCAGTACAGACAATAATATAAGTGTGTCGGGGTCTTATAAAAACCTACCCTATCGTTTCTCCGCTGGCTATCTCAACCAGGATGGTTTATTGGAGACGGACAATCTTCAACGTTTTTCCGGGGGCATTTCCTTAAATCCACGTTTGCTGAATAACCACCTGAAAATTGATATTAATATCAAAGGCGCTATCAACAAATCCCATTTCGCCAATCAACAGGCCATAAGCTCCGCCATGTATTTTGATCCGACACAACCTGTACGCGCAACTTCTCCATATGGTAACTATTTCGAATGGGCTTCTACAGATGTAGGGTCGGGCAGTGTTACATTGAACAAACTTGCACCAAGAAACCCCGTGGCCTTACTGGACCTCTATCGCAACCTGAGCAATGTGCAGAGAAGTTATGGTAATATCCAATTTGACTATATGCTTCCTTTTTTACCCGAACTACATGCAAACCTGAACCTGGGATATGATGTTGCCAAAGGCGAAGGGAAGATAGATGTACCAGCCCTTGCCGCGCAGAATTTCCTGGATGGTGGTCAGCATAACAAATATTCCAACAAGATCAACAATAAGGTTGGTGAATTTTACCTGAGCTATGTAAAAGATCTGAAAGAACTTAAAAGTAATATAACGGCAACTGCGGGTTATGGTTATTACAATAACCTGTCGACTAATGACAATTACCCGAATCTTCGTGCGAATGGGGATACTATACCCGGAAGCAAACCACTTTTCCTGCTCGACAAACCAGAAAATACACTGATCTCTTATTATGGAAGGTTGATCTATACCTTCAATACAAAGTATATACTCGCTGCTTCCATCCGTACAGATGGCTCTTCCAAATTCGCTAAAGATACCCGCTGGGGTACATTCCCTTCGCTTGCACTTACATGGCGTATTAACCGGGAGGATTTCCTGCAAAACTCGAGGACGCTTTCCGATCTTAAGCTACGGCTGAGTTATGGCGTTACCGGTAACCAGGATGGTATTTATAACTATCCCTATCAATCTATTTACTCATTAAGCGGTAATGGGTCGAATGTGTTATTTGGAAATACATACTACAGCATGGGCACACCTGCCGCTTATGATGCAAGTATCAAATGGGAACAAACAAGCACCTATAATGCAGGACTGGATTTTGGATTTCTGAATAACCGTATCAGCGGTAGTTTTGATATTTACTCAAAAAAAACCAAGGACCTGCTGAATACCATTCCAATTCCCGCAGGCTCTAACTTCAGCAGCACCATATTAACCAATGTCGGGAACCTGGAAAACCAGGGGATGGAATTGCAAATAAATGCAACACCTATCAGTCATGGCTCATTCACCTGGGACCTGAGCTTTAATGCGGCGTACAATAAAAATAAGATCACTAAGCTAACAGCCACTAATGACCCTACCTATCCTGGTACATTGACAGGTAATGGTATTATCCAGATCAATTCGATCGGTTATAGTACCAACTCATTTTATGTGTACAAACAGGAGTATTTTAAAGGCAAACCGGTTGAAGGAGTATATGCCGATATTAACGGCGATGGTATTATCAACCAGAGTGATCTTTATCGTTACCAGTCACCTTTTCCTAAATACACGCTTGGATTTTCAACGCAACTGACCTATAAAAAATGGGTGCTGAGTACGGTGCTTCGCTCCAATATCGACAACTATGTTTACAACAACATAACTACCGGGGCAGTACGATCCAATGTGCTCAATCCATTAGGATATCTTGCCAATAGTCTTTCAGATATCTACAATACTCAGTTCATTAATGGTCAGGGCCAGTCGGATTATTATATACAAAATGCATCATTTCTGAAAATGGATAATCTGGGGCTCGCATTCAACGCCGGAAAGGTCATGGGTGACAAAGTGAATCTCCGGGTAAGTGCGAATTGTCAGAATGTATTTACTGTTACAAAATATAAAGGGATTGATCCGGAAATATTCGGTGGTATTGACAACACGATTTATCCGAGGCCAAGAATATTTGTACTGGGCGTAAACCTTCAATTTTAAACACTATCAACTTGTATATATGAAAAAACAAATTTTATCATGGTACGCAGTATCATTATTCATGCTGGTGCTATTTTTATCAGCCTGCAATAAAGACCTGAACCTGCAGCCCGTGAATGCCAATACTTCGGAAAAACAATACAGTACTGCCGAAGGGTATAAACAAGTACTTGCTAAAGTGTATGGAAGTTACTCACTCGTAAGCAGCACAGGAGTAGATAAATCCGATGTAAACGTGCCGGGTATTACCGATGCAGGAACAACGGACTTTATCCGCGCGTACTGGAATATGCAGGAACTTACTACCGATAATGCGATCTGCGCATGGAATGATGCACCACTCCAGAGCTTTCATAATCTCAACTGGACGTCGAACAACGTTTATATCAGTGCGCTGTATGCAAGAAGTCTTTTCCAGATCAC
>CAZGSG010000278.1:0-7742 GCA_964528095.1 uncultured Terrimonas sp. | reverse complement strand
CGTAAGATGGTGCCAATAGTTGAATTGCACGATTATACCGGGGGCAATAGTACATCGGATATAACCAATGCGGCCAATTATTATGCCCGCAACGACGTAAAAGCGATATTGACAAAATATACAAGAGCGCTGATCATTAATATTGCTAACGAATGGGGTGGCAATGTGAGTAATGCTGCCTGGAAAAATGCTTACCTGCCAGCAATTACTATTCTCCGGAATGCGGGATATACAGTTCCCGTCATGATTGACGCACCAGGCTATGGACAACAGGAAACAGCGATCGTTGAATTTGGAGTGGACCTGCTCAACAGTGATCCCCTAAAGAATATTATTTTTAGTACACATGCCTACTCCAATTGGAATAATAGTACTACCTATAGTAGCCGGATAAACGCGGTTCTTGGTAAACAATTGTGTTTTTTGTTTGGTGAGTTTGGCTGGGATGTACCAGCCAATCAGCAACCCACCGATTTTGAATGTAAGGTGAACGCATCACTGCTTATGCAACTCTGCCAGTCGCAGAAAGTAGGTTATATGGGTTGGAGCTGGAAAGGGAATAATGCGGCCAATGCATGTTTTGAAATGAATACAAGCTGGAGCGACACGTCTAAACTGACAACCTGGGGTAAGCTTTGGGCCTATGATGTAAATGGGGTCAGGAATACAGGGATAAAAGCCACTGTGTTCTAATGGACAGGTGAACAACATAATGGCTGTTACGAATTAATTACCGGGTCGTTTGGTTCTTTTAACTGTAAGTATGTGTCTATATCATGATTGGTTGACCTGAATGTGGACTTATTAAAAATAATAAAATGAACAAACTGGTCATTACCTGCTTTTTAACAATCCTGGTCTCTATGACACCATTGGAAAAAACCAGGATCATTTTCTTTGGTGATTCTATTACGCAGATGGGGATCAACCCAGGAGGTTATATTGCCCTCCTGCGTAAAGACCTGGATAAAAGAACAGGGCCGGACACTTATGAGCTCCTCGGAGCAGGTGTTGGCGGCAATAAGGTTTATGATCTTTACCTGCGTATGGAAGAGGATGTGCTTGAAAAAAAACCTGCAATCGTAGTGGTGTATGTAGGTATCAATGATGTATGGCACAAAACATCAGGCACAGGTACGGACCTGGACAAGTATGAGAAATTTTATGCGGCAATCATAAAAAAATTACAGGCGCAGCAAATAAAAGTTGCTGTTTGTACCCCTACCGTTATCGGAGAAAAAAAGGATAATACGAATCCACAGGATGCTGACCTTGACGCATACGCGGCAGTAGTTCGAAAGTTGGCGGGCGCTCAGAATTGCGTGTTGGTTGATCTGCGAAAAGCTTTTGCGGCATACGAAACAAAATATAATACGGATAATAAAGAATCCGGACTGCTGACAACTGACCGGGTACACCTGTCAGATAAAGGCAACCGCCTGGTAGCTGATGAAATGACGAAAGCATTATTTACCCAATAAACAATATCCTGATGAAGAAATTATTTGCTATATCGGTCCTTGTCTTTTCTTTTTATACCGGCCTTGCGCAAAGCGGCAATGCCGATAAAGCGGCTGTTGCCGCGTTATTGAAGAAGATGACCCTGGAAGAAAAAGTTGGGCAGATGACACAACTGACCATGGCATTGGTTGCCAAAGGCGGGTGGGCCAACGAGGATGGTGACTTGGATCCGCAGGCGTTGAAAAAAGCCGTGGTCGACTATAAGGTCGGGTCGATATTGAATACAACAGCACATGCATTGCCGGTGGAAACCTGGCATAAGGTTATTACCGAAATACAGGATGAAGTAAAAAATACCCGGCTGAAGATCCCGGTGATCTATGGACTGGATGCGATTCACGGACAAACCTATACATTAAACGCTACCTTGTTTCCACAGAATCTTGCAATGGCTGCCACCCGCAATCTTGAATTGGCCAGGTCGGTAACAAAGATCACTGCGAATGAATTGCGTGCATCGGGCGTGCGTTGGAATTTTGCACCGGTATTGGACCTGGGGCGTCAACCTTTATGGTCGCGTTTTGCAGAAACCTACGGCGAGGACGTTTACCTGGGGAAAGTATTTGGTTCGGCAGCAGTGAAAGCATATGAAGAAGATGGGTTGAGAAATCCAACTGCTGTTGCCAGTTGTATGAAACATTACCTGGCTTACTCCGCATCCCGCTCAGGAAAGGATCGTACTCCCATCTATTTGCCCGAGATTGAAATGCGGGAATATTATTTACCCCAATTCAGGGAAGCGGTAAAAGCGGCATCTTCTACTATTATGATCAACTCGGCCGAGATCAATGGTATACCTGTGCGTGCTGATAAGTATTTATTGACGGATGTATTGCGTAAAGAGCTGGGTTTTGAGGGAGTGATCGTAACAGATTGGGAAGACATTATCCGTTTGCATACCATTCATAAAGTGGCCGCTACACCGCTGGACGCGGTAGTGATGGGAGTGAACGCCGGTATCGATATGAGTATGGTGCCAGCCGATTTTTCTTTTTCCGACCTGTTAGTGGAAGCAGTTAAGAAAGGCAAAGTGCCTATGAGCCGGATTGATGACGCGGTAAAAAGAATCTTATTGCTTAAAATGAAACTTGGTTTATTTGATAATCCATATCCGGAAGCTACTGCCATGGCAAATTTCGGCAAACCAGCGTACCAGGCTATAGCATTAAACGCGGCACAGGAAGCGATGACCTTATTGAAAAATGAAGATGCTGTTCTTCCATTGGCTAAAACAAAAAAGATATTAGTAGCTGGTCCCGCTGCACAAAGCATCGCGTCGCTGAATGGTTGCTGGAGTTATACCTGGCAGGGTACAGATGATCAGTGGTACCCGGCAGATAGTAAAACAATCCTGCAAGCCATTACAGATAAGATCGGCGCAAAAAATATTATCACAACAACAGGTAAGGGGTTTGATAATGTATTGAATTATGATGCGGATAAATTGAAAGCGGCCGCTACGGATGCGGATATTATTTTATTATGCCTCGGTGAAAATGCCTATGCAGAAAGCCCCGGCAATACCCGTGACCTCGCACTCCCGGAAAAACAGTTGCGTCTAGCGCAGGCAGCTGTCCTGACCGGTAAGCCGGTTATACTGGTACTGACGGAAGGCCGCCCCTTATTCATTAGCCCGGTTGAACCCGGAATGAAAGGGATACTGATGGCGTATTGGAGTGGTAAAAAAACCGCGGAAGCTATCGCGGATGTATTGTTTGGAGACTATAACCCCGATGGAAGACTTCCCTTCAGCTATCCCCGCAGTATGGGAGAGATCGTCATGTATGATCGCAAGCCAACAGAAGATAAAAGAGAGATACTGAATGAAAATGTAAGTTGGGATGGTTATGATCCTTTGTTCGCTTTTGGTTATGGGTTGAGCTACACCAGTTTTACTTATGGAGAAATACAACTTAACACGAAACAATTACAGGGTGATCAGAAACTAACAGTATCTGTTAATGTCACCAACTCGGGCAAAAAAGACGGGAAGCATACGGTTGAACTCTATAGTCGCGATCTGTATGCCAGCATTACCCCGAATATGAGAAGGTTAAGGAGTTTTCAAAAGATATTTCTTAAAGCGGGGGAGAGCAAGCTGGTCAGCTTTGAAATAGACAGGAACGACCTGGCATTTGTGAACGCGCAATTGAAGATAATTACAGAGCCGGGTGAGTTTGAACTAATGATCGGTGACAAAAAAGCCCTGTTTACTTATATTCAATAATTGGTATGGATATAAAAGGGTATCATAGTGCAGATACAGCTGACCGGGATCAGAATTCCGGACTGTATAGAAGAATATTTTTTATAATGCTGCTGCTGGTAAGGATATACCCTTCTGTGCATGCGCAAAAGACCATGGATGAACTGGTGTTTTATCCGGCCAGCCATTCATTTATTCAGTATACGGGCCGTGTCGACTTTACAGTTCCTGCACTACCCAGGTTCTGGCAGCCTGGAGTGTATATTGATATTAAGTTTTCAGGGGAGGTTTGCGAGATTATTTTGAACGATGAAGTGTTGTGGGGTAAAAATCATAACTATATAGAAGTAGTACTGGATGGTAAAGCCACTCGCATGCAAACAAAAGCCAGCAGGGATACTATCAGGGTGTCGGGTGAGCCTTCAAAGACTTTACACACATTAAGGTTGGTAAAGAACACGGAAGCGAATATCGGCTACCTGGAACTGGCAGGTATCCGGTGTAAAAGGCTCGAAGCGCCCAGTCCCCGGCCTGCAAGAAAAATAGAGTTCATCGGAAATTCGATCACCTGCGGTACGGGAAGTGATGCCAGTCTTATCCCTTGTGGTAAAGGCGTATGGCAGGATCAGCATAATGCTTATTTGAGTTATGGGGCAGTAACAGCCAGGAAACTGGATGCGCAGTATCATTTATCAGCTGTGTCAGGTATCGGACTGATGCATAGCTGCTGTGGAATGGATGTGGTAATGCCACAGGTCTTTGATAAGATCCAGATGCGCAATGATACTATCAATTGGGATTTTAAAAAATATCAGCCGGATGTGGTAACGGTTTGCCTGGGACAAAATGATGGCATACAGGACTCGACGGATTTTACAAATCATTATCTTGATTTTTTGCACAGGTTGCGGGCTTACTATCCTTCCGCTGCGATTGTCTGCCTCAGCAGTCCTATGGCCGACAGCAGGTTGAAACAGTTTATGATAAGAACGCTGAATGCTGTTGTGGGGCAAATGAAAAAAAGCGGCGACAAAAAAGTGTTCAGTTATTTTTTTTCAAAGCAATATTATCATGGTTGCGACTTCCACCCGGATTTACAGGAACACCAGCAGATTGCAAGTGAATTAACCGTCTTTATAAAAAAAATAATGCACTGGTGATGCGGCTGCATAACAATATTCCTTTATGAAAAAAGTAAGGGTCGTTTGATGTTGCCTGGGTCAAGTACCAGCAATGCTCAAAAAATTGGGTTCAGTGCCGATGGCTCAATACGGCAGCAGAAAACACGGGTAAGCCCTTTACTCCAATCATTCCATCGCACGATGTGGTTCTACAGCAATTAGCGAATGGCTCATTGGAAAAAGCAAAAAGGGAGTAAAAGACATACGGGTGTTTAGTATGAAATAAAAAAATATGCATAGAAAGGGCAGTTGGCAAATTAAAAAGTAAATTGAGGCTTTAATTGATCTGTTTTATTATCAGGCATAAATTCTAAATTTTCAATTTGTTTTCATGAGTTATACTCCTTCTTCAAGCCGTTACGAAACGATGAAATATAACCGTAGTGGGCGCAGCGGCTTATTACTGCCTGCCCTTTCAGTAGGGCTTTGGCATAATTTCGGACATGTAGATGATTTTGAAACTGCACGCGCCATTATCCGAACCGCTTTTGATAAAGGGATCACTCATTTTGACCTGGCTAATAATTATGGGCCGCCTCCAGGTTCAGCTGAAGAAAATTTCGGCGCCATTTTGAAAAAAGATTTTACGGGCTACCTGAGAGATGAACTGATCATTTCGTCTAAAGCTGGCTATACGATGTGGCAGGGGCCATATGGTGATTGGGGTTCCAGGAAGTATTTGTTAGCAAGTCTTGATCAAAGCCTGCAGAGAATGGGGCTTGACTATGTAGATATATTCTATTCGCACCGGCCCGATCCCAATACACCCATAGAAGAAACCATGATGGCATTGGATCATGCGGTTAAAAGCGGCAAAGCATTGTATGCGGGAATCTCTAATTATAACGCCGAACAATCACGCAGGGCTTTTGAAGTATTAAAAGAGCTCGGGACCCCCTGTCTTATTCACCAGCCAAAGTATTCCATGCTGGTACGGTGGGCAGAAGAAGGACTGCTGGATACGCTGGAAGAATATGGAGTAGGGTGTATTCCTTTCTCTCCACTGGCGCAGGGGCTGCTAACCGATAAATACCTGCATGGTATTCCTGAAAATTCAAGGGCAAAAAAAGCGCATGGATTTTTACAACAGAGTGATGTAAATGAAGTGATGATAAATAAGATGAAACAACTCAATACCATAGCACAGGAGCGCGGGCAATCATTATCGCAGATGGCTTTATCCTGGTTGCTGAAAGATAAACGCGTAACGTCGGTGCTGATAGGGGTGAGTTCGGTGGATCAGTTGCTAAACAATATTGTTTGCCTGGATAATATATCCTTTGATAAGGACGTGTTGGAAAAGATTGAAGTTATCCTCAAATAGTATCGAATTCAAAATAGTTTCCTTGGCCGGGGTTTTCATTTTAGGTTTTGAAGAGGGTGGATGAGAGGGTTGTTTGCAGCTGGATTTTTTTTAGAGAGGTTAAAATTATTAAATGAACAGATCCGCATTTTTTATCATAGCCCTTATATTTATTTGTCCACCATCATTTACGCAAACGAAGACGGCCGGACTTATTGATAAAAATGCGACCAGGGAAACAGCGGCACTTTTCCTTAATCTTGGCAAACTAGCCGGTAAAAATATTCTTTTTGGCCATCAGCATGCAACAGAATACGGGCATGGATGGTATGGCGATGCTGATCGTTCCGATGTGAAATCAGTTACCGGATCACATCCAGCCGTTATCGGAGTGGATTTTAGTGGCTTGTCAGGATTGCCGGATAGCACGATAGAAAGAACAAAACGATCATTGCAAAAAAATATTACGGATACCTATGAACGGGGAGGAGTGACTACGGTTGCCTGGCATTTTTCAAATCCCGCTTCAGCCGGAGGATTTTATTGGAAGGATTCAGTATCGGCACCTGCAGTAAAATATATTATTCCCGGAGGCGCGCTGCACGATAAATATAAATCGATACTAAAAGGAATTGCCAGCCTGGCTTTATCCGTGAGAGCAAAGAATGGGACCCTGGCGCCTACGATCTTCCGTCCCTATCATGAGTTTGACGGAGATTGGTTTTGGTGGGGACGTTCGCATTGCACAACAGATGAATTCAAATCGCTTTGGCGATTTACAGTTTCTTATCTAAGAGATAGTTTGCGCGTACATAATTTCATCTATGCATTTTCGCCGGATTGTAAGTTTACTACCGAACAGGAATACCTGGAAAGATACCCCGGTGATGAATGGGTAGACATGGTAGGAATGGATGATTATGCGGATTTTGGAAGAGATGGAAAATACAATTTAGAAGCAGGGCTTCGACGATTGCAGATCGTGTCTGATTATGCAAAGAGATCATATAAGCTGGCGGCATTTACAGAAACAGGATTGGAATCAATACCCAATGAAAAATGGTGGACGGATGTATTATTAAAAACAATGAAGACAAAGGGTCTGCAACTTAGTTATGTGCTGGTCTGGCGCAATGATAGCAAAAGTACCACGCATTTTTATGCGTCTTATCCTGGCCATTCCAGTGTACCGGATTTTATTAAATTTTATAAAGACCCGTTCACGCTTTTTGAAAAAGAGTTGCCGCCGTTATATAAATAGATTGCTGAATGTCTATTCAAATGAGCAGCTATTTTTCGCACACTGAAAATTCTTCTTAGCTCATTCTTCCATACGGATAAAGCATTTAAATAAAGTGTAACACTTACTTTACTCATTTGTTCCTTTACTACTATATAACGTAAGTTCTGTTGTAGAGATTGAAGAATTGTCTTTCTTATCCCTGCATCACTAACACAGCAACAGGTTTCACACAGAGCTAAGGAGTAAATGAGCTAAGGAATAGTCTGGCTATTTATACATTTATTATCG
>CAZGSG010000277.1:0-7751 GCA_964528095.1 uncultured Terrimonas sp. | reverse complement strand
GTTGACTATGCCGAGGCGCTCTACCTCCCGGATGATGAATTAACTTTTTTGACCAATATGCTCACCGCCTGCAAGCTCAGTCTTGCCGATGTGGTTATTATTAATATCAGCCATCATAAGGGGTTTGGGTATAAGGACCTTTTAAATCATTTCAGGAGCAATAAGATTTTCCTGTTTGGCATAGAGCCGGTCGACTTTGGTTTACCGGTCAGTTTTCCTGTTTTCCAGGTCCAGTCTTTTTCCAATAACACTTACCTGTTTGCTCCTCCGTTGGAAGAGAACAGGAATGATAAACTGCTCAGAAGTAAATTATGGCTTTGCCTGCAACGCATCTTTGGCATATAAAACAGATTTCCATTATCTTGTAAAAATTATGAAGCTCATCTTTGCCACCAATAACCAGCATAAAGTAGACGAGATCAGGCAGGTGCTTGGTAAAAAGATGGACATACAGACCCTTCGTGAAGCCGGGATAGATATCGATATCCCCGAGCCGCATGATACGCTCGAAGCAAATGCGAAAGAGAAATCAACGACCATTTACAGGTTAACGCATACAAACTGTTTTAGTGAAGATACAGGTCTTGAAGTGCAGGCGCTGAACGGTGAACCAGGCGTTAAAAGCGCGAGATACGCCGGCGAACATAAATCCTTTGATCAGAATATCGACAAACTGCTGGATAAATTGGCAGGCAGCGCTGATACACAGGCCCATTTCAGAACCGTTATTTCATTGATCATAGATGGCCGGGAAATACAGTTTGAAGGCATCTGCCCCGGCAATATCATCTTCGAAAAAAAAGGAAACAGTGGGTTTGGCTACGACCCGGTATTTATTCCAGCCGGATCATCCAAAACCTTTGCAGAAATGGATATGAAAGAAAAAAACCAGTTCAGTCACCGCAGGATTGCCACGGAAAAGCTGGTCGCATTTTTGAATAAGCTGGAGATAAGTAAATGATCATTAAGTTTCAAAAGTTTAACAGGAATGACGACGAAGATCGCAGATAAAGGATATGTTTGACTTTATAAATCTTCAAAAACCCTGAAACTGTTGAAACATTTTAAAAATCGACAATTTTGAGCCTGGAACGCAACCAAAATATCACAGAAAGCGACTTAATCAGTGGATGCATTAATGGCGACCGGCGGATGCAGGAAGAATTATACCGTCGTCTTTCCCCCCGCATGTACGCTGTTTGCCTCCGTTACGCAGGTGGCGCCGAAGAAGCGGAAGACATCTTACAGGAAGGTTTTATCAAAATCTTCAAAAAACTAAGCAGTTTCCGCGGAGAAGGCTCTTTTGAAGGCTGGGCAAGAAGAGTATTTGTAAATACCGCGATTGAACATTTCCGCAGGAAAAAATACCTGCAACCAGTGACAGAAAAAGAAGAGAATACCCTGGAAGGAAATTATCTCTCTGTACTCGACGAACTCGCGGAAAGAGATATACTTGCGTTGGTTAGACAACTATCCCCGGGATACCGCACGGTATTCAACATGTACGTGGTAGAAGGATACACGCACAAAGAAATAGGTGAGATACTGAACATTAGTGAGGGCACCAGTAAATCACAACTATCGCGAGCCAAAGTGATACTGCAGGAAATGGTGAAAAAATTTGTAGAAGATAAAAGTAATATCCGCATAAAAGAATGAGCAGCTTACAAGATAAATTATTGAACTGTGAAGTTCCCCCTCCATCCGGAGTTTGGGATAAGATCGCTGCTGCATTGGATGAACCTGTAGACGAAAAACAGGATTACGCGAACAGGCTGTATGAGCTCGAAATGACCCCACCCAAAGCCAGCTGGGGAAAAATTGAAGCAGCCCTTGATGCAGACGTAAAATATACGGCTCCCGTGAGAAAGATCCCCTTTCTCCGGTACGCCGCTGCCGCCGTATTGATTGGCGCTATCGCGATCGGTGTGTTCAAATGGACATCACCGGCAAAAAATGAAGGGATCGCTAACAATACAACGGTTGCTCAAAAAACATCGGTCCCTGTATCTACTACACCTGCAACGGCCATCACTGACGGTACTACGAAAGAAAATGATTCAGCAAAGGAGCATACACAGGATAACTATGTGGCGCTCGATCGTATTGGAAAGATCAATATGAAAAAAGCCCTGGCCATGAGTCACTATACCGGCTCATCGGATGAAAATACCGGCAGGCCTGTTTATGCATATGAAGACTATGTTCCGGATCTCGCCGATCGGTATGTAATGTTGATGACACCCGAGGGCAGTATCATCCGTATGTCAAAAAAACTGGGTGACCTCATCTGTTGTGTATCCGGCGAAGAGCAGGATAATGATTGCAAGGACCAGTTAAAAAAATGGCAGGAAAAACTGGCCACTTCTTCCCTCGCGCCTTCTCCCGGCAATTTCCTCGACATCTTAAGCCTGGTCAATTCTTTGAACGACACGGAGCTTTAATACGGCGCTTGTCTTAATTTTATCGAAACCAACCCTACCGTATGGCCCGTATAAAGATCGAACTGCCTGAGAAATTCTCTTACTCCACTGCTATTCCTGTCCGGATCACAGATATAAACTATGGTGGGCATGTTGGCAATGACGCGATACTCTCTATCATTCACGAAGCAAGAATGCAGTTCCTTGCCAATATCGGTTATACAGAAATGAAATTTGCCGGCGTCAGTCTTATTATGGCTGATGTTGGTATCGAATTCCGCAATGAATTATTTTATGGTGATACGGTCATTGCTTCTGTTGTTGCCTGCGAACTTAACCGGGTCAGCTTTGAGATCTTTTACAAACTGGAAATAGAAAAAGATCAGACACGAAAGATTATCGCCATTGCAAAAACAGGTATGGTTTGTTATGATTATACCGCCAAGAAAATTGCGGCCATCCCTGCAGAAGTAAAAACACGTCTTGATGGAATGGTCTGCGCCTGATCATCCATTCCAAATCTTCCAGCTTTCCTCGGCCTGTATCACCAGCATGTCTTCGCCATTTTTTATCATCGCGCCACGCTCCTCTCCTTTTTGAAGAAACATGGTTTTGGAAGGATTGTACACCAGGTCGTAGAGATAATGATCTTTTGTAAGATACGCATACGGAATCGGCGGACAGGCCTCTGTTGCGGGGTACATGCCCAGCGGAGTAGTATTGATGATCACTTTCGCGTCATGCACGATAGCTTCCGTAAGATCGGTATAGTTGAGCGTAGCGCCATTGTTCGGCTGCCGGCTCACAATGTCAAATTCGATGTTCAACTGCTGCAATACATACATCACCGCGGCGGTAGCGCCACCATTTCCCAATATCAATGCGCGGGTATGATGTGATTGCAGACGGGAAGAAAAACTTTTTTCAAAACCGATTACATCTGTGTTGTACCCGTATAATTTTCCTTTTTCGATCCGGATGCAATTACATGCATCAAGACCTGCCGGGATATGCACTGTTGAATCAAGATAAGGTAATACCAGTTTTTTATATGGGATAGTTACATTAAGCCCCTCAAGATCGGGATCTGCGCGCAACAATGCGGGAAACTCATCAATCGTATTGAGCGGGAACAACTCATACCGGCAATCGGTTAACCCTTCTTTACTGAATCTTTCTGTAAAATACTTTTTAGAAAAAGAATGGGTCAAAGGATAGCCGATGAGTCCGAACAAACGCATCAGGCTTCTTTTTTATCAAGGAAAAGACTGAACGTATCACCACGCAGCCCGATGCGCATTGTTTCCATTGCGATCACTTCTGATGGAGAAATATTGCCCAGGTTCACATTGCATCCTATGAGTTCAATAAAATAAAGCTGTTGTGCTTTTTGTGGTGCTTCCCAGATGATCTTTTCCTGGGGTATCTGCGTGAGGATCTCCTGCACCAGTCCTTCACGTACCTCACCCGTGCCCCGGTAGATACCAACGTTACCAGCTTCTCTTGCTTCAGCTATCACGTAAGTAGAACCTGCATCCAGTTCCGAGCGCATTAGTTCGATCCACTTATAGGGAGGAATGATATGTGCGGCATCCTTACTTCCCACTTCACTCAATACCACGCCATGTTTGGCGAGTTTCTCAATATAACCGCATTTCTCCGCATGAGGAATGGTGATGGAACCATCACTTACTTCCATGTAAGTGATACCATACCGTTTACAAACCTCTATATAATCATCAAACTGGTTGCGGATCAGGAATGCTTCGAATAAAGTACCACCGAAATAAATGGGAATATCATATGAGCGGTACACTTCCAGTTTCTCCTCCAGGTTGGGAGTAACGAATGAAGTACCAAAACCAAGTTTTATTATATCTACGTGCGGATGGGATACACTTAAAAAATTCTTTGCTTCATTTACACTAAGCCCCTTATCCATCACCATGGTAAGACCCGCTTGCCGGGGTTTAAGATGACGATCAGGTATCTGGGATAAATTAAAATTCATGCTACTTTTTTGATTTCAGGATTGAAAGATCTTTCTGATGCTTTTATTAGCTTCTTGATAAGCAGGCGCAAAAATAGGGAAGATTGCCAAATAAATTTTCTATGATACCTTAACAAGAATTATCCGGCAGGGTTCAGATAGATTTATTTTTTTTAAATCTGGCGATTATATCCACGATCTGCTGGTTTTGCAGCAGCGCTGGATTGAGCTCAACAAATTTCTTCAGCAATTTGGGCGACTGGCTCATGGCCTCCTCCAATTGTATCGAGGCTTCCTTGCCTTTTCCCATCGACAGGAAGATCGCTGCTTTATAGAAAATGAAGACCGCCTTACCTCCTGTTGCCAGGCTGGCTGCCTGTACCTGCTCCAGCGCGTCTTCCATAAAATCTCCTTTATACAAACATTTTATTAAGGACTCCCAGCCGGCCACGTTCTTTGGCCGGATGCGTACGACATTGGAGAAATATTGCACCGCGTCTTTAAAAGATCCCGCCTCCATCTTACACTCACCCATCAACAGGTTATATTCCGCCTGCAACGGATGGATCTTCATGGCATGCTCCAGTTGTTTGATACAACTTTCAAATTGCCGTTCATTAAAATAGGTACAGGCGATCTTATAAAATAGTTTACTGTCCCCCTGGTTCAGGTGTGAGGCTTTGCGATAATAGAATCTTGCCTGCGCGTGATTCTTCATCCTGTCATAACAATGCCCGATCGCTTCATAGATCACATCTTCCGGCTTGGCCAGTTCAGTTACTTTTTCCAGCGCTTCTATTGCTTCTTTATACTTGCGGATCCGGATATACGCGTCTCCCATATTGCGATAGGCATAATCAAACTTCTCTTCTATCGTTATGGCATACTGGTATGCGTCAATCGCTTTCTCATATAGTTTTATTCCCTGGTATGCGGCTGCCAGGTTAAACCAGGCCAGTTCATTATAAGGAAACTCATCGATGATCACCTGGTGCAGCCGGATGCTTTCTTCATTCCTTCCTGTAAAGTCTGTCCAGAAACAGATCTTATACAATCCTTCTTCATTGTTCGGGTCCAGCTCAAGTATGATCTTCAGGCAATCAAATACCTTATCAAACTCTTCATAATCATCATACACATCTGTCAGTTCAAACAACAACTCTATCTTCTCCTCACCTTCAAACATGTCCAGCGCTTCTTCCAGCAATGCGACAGCCTTGTGCTGCTGATCGAGCGCCAGGTAAGCATCTGTTTTTAAAATGTATAGATTGATGTCCGTACGATCAAACAAGGCGGCCTGGTCCAGTACATCCAGTGCATCCTGGTACCGGCGCATGGCGAGGTAGATATCCGCTTTACGGATCAGTATCGAAGCGGAATAAGGATATTGCCCCGTAGCCATCTCCGCGGCTTCCAGCGCCTTATCAAAACTCTCCTTTTCCTCAAAATAGTTGATGATCTTTTCAAACGACTCTTCTTCGAGAAACGAGTGCTTACGGCCGTGTTTTAAGTTTTCATATATCTTCAACAGCTCACGTATCTGCTCTTTGTCTTCCTGGTAGGGGTTTTCTTTCATGAATTTTAGTAATTGTAACTTAATTATAAATAAATGACAATCAATAAATTACCGTAATATCCGTGCTATAAACTACAAGTTAAAGGAAAAAGGCCGGATTTATTGACCCCATATTTCCCCATCTGTGTAAAAGCTTTTTCGCTTTTTTTTGAATTTTTGTAACAATTTGCCTACTCCGGCGTTAAATAAGTACTAAAGTTCTGGATGAACGGTATTTTTTTATGACAATTTTAGTGTTAAATTTGCTTTACAATTGAAAACTAACTCTTCCATATCACGTGTTGTTTTGAAGTCATCAGCTATTCTGCTTTTGATCCTTACCATCTCCACAGTTGGTGCATTCGCAACACTTGGGGAGACCAACATCCGGGTAGAGAATCCTAAAAAATCTGCCTTCTCTTCAAAAAGTACATACAAACAGAATTCGATCTCTTTACGCCCCAATATCAGTTTCCGTGGCGACCAGGTAATTAACATGCATCAGCCCGATAGGTTCATTAGCATGAACACTGTTGTTACTTACCAGAAAGGCAATACTACTTTTGTGATGCCTCTTAAAAAGAAAGTGTTAATGAACGGCAAACTCACTTTCAATCCTAATGCGGCAACCCGCTAATAGCTGGTGCTTCTTTTTCCTTTTTATTAATTGATCTGGCCTGTTAAATCAGCAGTAGTTTGTTTATTAATTGCTGTTACCGGCCGAACCCATGCTTTCTTCATAAGTCATTACCCGGTAGCCTGATTTTGGCAGGTCAAACTTTGCAGCAGGTATCAGGTTGAAGTTCACACTGGAAACAGTATAGGTTACTTTCTGTTTACCCATAGAAGCTTCATACTGCATCGCAAGTCCGGGAAGGTTCTTGTTGAGGTATTGAAAATCCCTGTTCACAGGGACAAGGTCCTTTGTAAAAAAAACAGTAAATGTAGTACCATCAGCCAGTTTACCGATCGCCTTCTGGCAATTATAGCCTGCTATCGTCTTAAATTCATCTTCATAGGTAAATGAAATGCCTTCATATTTTTTGTTGGATGTTTTCCAGTTATCAGGCGTCAGGTTGATCATATACTTCTGCTCTCCATATTCTTTGAGTATGGTCACATTACCTGTCTTGCCATCTACAATGGTCGACTGCGTACCTAATGAGCTGATCATTTCAGAACGGCTGGAATTACCCTTCAGGTATATTACGCTGACTGCCCCATCCAACAGATCTGCTGCCTTTGGCTTGTCATTATTCGTATTGATCATGATATCATAAGATATAGTAGCTTCTGTCAGTTTCTTTTGCGAAAAAACATTCACAGCCGAAAACAACAGGCAGGCAACCACTATTATCGTATTTTTCTTTTTCATTTTATTACTGGTTAAATAACATCATAAAGACGTGCCAATTTAAGCAATAAGTTGCAACAGGAGTTGCTAAGCTTTGGAAATAAACGGGTTTAAACAGGAAGTCCGGGCTTCAGTATGTGAAAGCCCGGACTTCATTATGAGTAATTTAACTAAATAACGCAGGTTGGTAGTGCTATTTCAAATGCAAAATTCAAAAGTAAAAATTCAAAAATAGCCTCCGCGTCACTTGAAAAACGCCTGTTTATCGTTTGTTCTTTTGCTGCGCTTCTTTCATCTTCTTTTGCTGCTCCTGCATCTGCTCCATTCGCTCCTGCCATTTGGATTTGGTCTTCGGCTTTTTCCTGTTTTCCTGTATCTTCTCCAGTATCTTGTTATGATCGATGATATAATTCTGGATCACAAACTGCA
>CAZGSG010000276.1:0-7756 GCA_964528095.1 uncultured Terrimonas sp. | reverse complement strand
CAGTGCATTGGCCGGGGCACTGGTAGCACCATTGTCACCAGTATAAGTAGGAACACCATCCACTACTATAAGAGGATAAGAACTTAAAGAAATAGAGTTAACACCCCGGATCCTGAAAACAGGAGGATTGTTTACCACTCCGTTTGGCACAGTGATCTGCACACCCGCAGCCTTACCTGCCAGGCCCGATTCAAAGCTCTGAATTGGTTTTTGCGCGATGGCCGATCCCTTTATGGATGATACGTTGCCGGTGGTTTCTTTTCTTCTTTGTGTACCATAACCAACTACAACTACTTCCTGTAGACTTTTATCGTCGTTTTTCAGTACAGGATTGATGGAAGTTTGTGAACCGATCGAAATCTCCTGTGCTGTCATATCCACGGAAGAAAATATGATCGTTTTGGCGTTAGCCGGAACAGTGAGTGAATAAGTACCATCTGATTTTGTAACAGTTCCCGTATTGGAACCTTTTACTACGACTGATGCGTTGGGAATGGGATTCCCTTTGTCGTCCGTCACCTTACCGGTAACGGTCTTTTGCGCCAACAACTGCCCTGCGAAAAGCAGGATAGCTGTTAGGGTTACTAACAGTTTTCTCATGTGCATTTTAGTTTTTAGTATATAATAGTAGGTTCTTAGTCAAGAGCCCAGCCTGATACGAATATAAAAAAATCCCGCGATTAAAAAATTTTGATATGAGCATTTATCTCCCGGGCAAAATACGGATATGAGAGAATGCCTTAACCTCTAAGAAATGGACAAGACTGAATTAACAGATGCTGCGTAGGGGTAAAAAAACTCTTATCTGCCGCAGTTTGCAGTAGTGCCTATTTGCTGTTCAAAACAGGAATAATACAAATAAACATGAATGATAAGCCTGCTATTCAAGATGTTGCAAGATAAAAACCTATTAGTTTTTTAAATAATGACAAGGGCCGGAGTACTTTTAAAGTGAAAGATAATATTTCACTATACGTGCTACATCCGCTTCTTTTTTGAAAGACAGTTTTTGCTGGTCTGCATATTTTTCCACTTTCTCCTGCTCATCGCTTAAAAGGTCAAGAACATCTTTTTTCGTCAATTTTATTAGTTGAAGATTGCCGTCTTTCATTATAAAATACCTGGTAGATGTATTGAATGCTTTGATCACACCCCGGTTCACTTCACTGATCTCTGACATTAATTTAATATCCGACCTGTATAAACCGATGCCGCCTTCCACGAGCACCTGTAGATACTGGTCCTTTCTCAAACCATTTCCCGAAAAGCCCTTTTTATAATACTGGTAGGTTGACGAATCGGCTACTTTAGGCATTAAGACAAAACTGATAACATCATCCTGGAACTCATATGGCAGGTCATCTTTTGCAAACAGGACGGTATTATTATAGAGATCCACTTTGAGGTCCAGGTTCATATATGTTCCCCTGGATATAGTAGCAGAACCCTTGATCCATTTTTCTTCCAGGAAGGGAGAACCTTTTATTTCTGCATATTTATCCAGGTTGAAAACGGTCCTTGAAACAGGATCCTGCAGGTTCATGGCCTGGCAAAATACGATAGAGCAGGAAAAAAAGGCCAGTATGAAGAGACAGAGTTTTTTCATATGTGTTAATATATAATCTGTAAAATACTTTTTTTAAATAAAAAGAGGCTGCCTTTTAAAAGCAGCCTCTTTGTGATATAAAAATTTAATAAGTTGGATTCTGTTGTGTCCTGATAACAGGATTAGCATCCAGTTCTGTTTGAGGGATCGGCAGGATCCTTCTATAGTTGCTGTACGGAATATTTCTTGCAGCAGATGGATAATTTGTACTGCGTACAACATCACGCTTAAGACGCATAAGATCAAGATACCTATCGCCTTCAAATGCAAGTTCTTTTCTTCTTTCAGTAATAACATCTTCCAGCAGGGCTGCCCCCGTAGACGCGATCGCTGTTGCGCTCCTTCTGCTAGTGATATAGTTTACATACGTTAATGCGTCAGGCTCATTTGCAGGCAATGAAGCTTCTGCAGCGATCAGGTACATTTCACTTAAACGAAGTACTTTAGTATCACTTACATCACCAGTGATAACAGGATACTTGGCTACAGTAGGTACAGATGCGCCGTTTGCAGGTCTTGGAACAAATGGATACAATGCATACCTGACATCTGCCGGAGAGAATAATGCATACAGATCACTAGCAACTACAAGATCCCCATAGTTACCAGCCTGGCTATAGATATAAGATAAACCATCAAACGCAAGATTGGCGACAGCATCAGATGAAACTTCAAATAATGTTTCTAGCTTATCAGTTCTGATAGCGCCACCGGCCCAGTATCCTGCATGATTAGCCGCTGTCAGTGATCCGAATCCGCCGTTATTGATCACATCGAGCGCCGCTGTTTTTGCATTGGGTTTATCTCCCATTGTCAGGTATACTTTTGCCTGCAACCCTTTCGCCGCATATTTGCTGAACTGGGAAGAGTTGGTGTATTTGGTCATTAATGTATAGGCCTTATTCAGGTCATCGTTTATAAGCGCGTATACTTCAGTAACTGTATTACGACCTGGTTTGTACTCAGGAGCATATTCTGTGACAATCGGCACACCAGCACCGGCAGGAGCGTCAGTATAGGGTCTTGCAAAATATCTTACAAGATTAAAATACATCAAAGCTCTCAGTGCATATGCCTCACCTTTATATTGATCCACATTTGCGCTTGCGGGCAATGTGGCGGCAAGTATACGGTTAGCCCTCAGGATAACAGTGTAAGAAGTAGTCCATAATCCCAATACATTCGCATCTGTAGTGTTGAATGTATAATTGTTGAACAACGTATAACGATTGGTATTTAATGAATGTTGATACGCGTTATCAGCCATAATGTCCCCTATTACAGGTAAAGTACGACCATGTGCATCTGCTCCGCGTGTTCCGGCATAAGCTCCCCGTAGTGCAATTAATAAATCGGCTTCGCTGCCCAGCGCAGTGCCCGGATCAACGGAAGTAGGCGGGTCAAGTACAAGGAAATCTTTTTTACAGGAAGTCATTGCCATTAAAAATAACATAGCAAGTAGCCCCGTGTATTTTGAAATTTTTAGCATAGTAATTTTTTTAAGAATTTAGAAACTCAGGTTCAGGCCTACGGTCATTGTTTTAGGAATGAATACATTCAGGTTACTGGCACTCGTTGTTCCTTGTTCAGGATCGAAAGGCAGGTTTTTATCTTTTACCCATGTAAACAGATTAGTACCTCTTACATAGAAAAATGCGTTAGATATTTTTGCCTTCGCAAGTAATTCTTTAGGAACATTATATCCAACCTGGATATTACGGAGACGGATAAAATCGCCTTTGTTCAGATATATATTGGAAGCACTCTGAAAACTCTTGTTACCTCCATATACATATTTTGGAATATCAGTTACATCACCGGTTTTTGTCCAACGGTCCAGTTGTCTGTCAACCTTATTGTATGTACCGCCAAAGCCTGATCCAAGGTAATAGCTTCCCCAGCTATCATACACATAGTTTCCAAAGTTGTAATACAACTGGGCATCTATGGTGAAATCTTTAAACTTGATCGTATTTGTGAATGATCCAAAATACTTAGGTAACGCATTCCCTAATAAAGCTCTTGAAGACGCTCCGGGATAAGTATTCGTAGTAGCGGCATGTGTCGGGTTGGTATACCACAATGGGTCGCCATTCGCAGGATCAACGCCTGCATATTCTCTTAAGAAGAAAGTCCTGTAAGCAACACCCTGGCGCAAAATAAAGTTACCATCTGCGATATCATTACCGCCTGGAAGACTGGTTACTTTATTTTCATTGTGCGCGATATTAAAATCAACTATCCAGCTGAAGTTCTTTGATTGAACAGGGATCGCATTAAGCGTAAGTTCCCATCCTTTGTTTTCCATTGAACCCAGGTTACGCGTACGGGTGGAAAAACCAGAAGTACGTGATAATGGAACACCCAGTAACAGGTCTTCTGATTTCCGCACATAATAATCAGCGGTGATACTGATCCTGCTTTTCAGGATGCTGAAGTCAATACCCACGTTGAAAGGCTTATTATATTCCCATGTCAGGCTGGAGTCACCCACAACAGAAGGCGCACTGCCCGGAAGCTGGTTGTAGTTGGAGCCATAGCTATATAATGTCAACCAACCGTAGTTATCTATATTGGCATTTCCGTTCACACCATAAGATGCCCTGAACTTAAGTTGATCAAAGAAGTCTACATTTTGCATGAAAGCTTCTTTATCTACGTTCCAGGACACGCCAACGGAACCAAAGTTTCCATACTTATTGTTTATACCAAAACGGGAAGAACCATCCCGGCGGAAACTTCCTGATACGATATAGCGGTTTTGATAGTTAAGTGTTGCAGTAGCAAACTGTGAAAGAAATGAGTAATTGGAGATTGTGGCACTTGCTGTAACCGGCCTCGAACCGGCAGCAGGAAGTGTGAGGTCGAAGTTTGGAGGGAAATCCTGTGATTGTACAGAAATAAAGTAGGCAGTAGATTTCTGACTTTCATAACCAGCCTGTGCATTCAACATCAGGTCACCATTGCGGGTAAGCTTTTGCTCAAAATCAAGCGTGTTTGTCCAAACCCAGTTGTAATATCGTGTGTAATAAGAAAAAGAACGTCCATTGGAAGCAAGACCATCACCATGCAATGGGTTATTATACTGATCTTCTTCCAGTGTATTGAAATCGGCACCATAACTTGTTTTGAACTTCAGGTTATTCAGTATTTTATATTCACCGGATAAACTACCTCTCAGGCTAACCTCTCTTAAAAAACGTTTGTCGATCTCTGTCAGCGCTACTACGTTGTGCAAACCACCCAGCGATGTAAGATTGTAAGATCCATCGGGATTATATGCAGAGCGGGATGGCAACAGGAAATAAGAAGAAAGGATCGGGTTTCCAAAAGCACCACCATTCAAAGGTGCCCTTTGATTCACAAAACCACCATTCACATTCATGTTGACAGTTAAGCGCTCAATTGGCTTATGTGTAATACGGAAATTCGCATTCGTTCTTTTCAACTGGGAATTGATAGAAGTACCTTCCTGTACAAAATGACCACCGGACAGGAAGAAAGTAGTTTTATCATTACCACCCTGTGCGCTCAGGTTATATTGTTGTTGGGATGCTTTCCTGTTTACCGCGTCAAACCAGTTAAAATCAACACCATTGTTATATCCAAGACCAGCAAGTGTACTTGCTTTTAAAGCTGCAGAATAACCAGCGTTGTCCAGCCCTTCCGATGTAAGCGCAAAATACTCGCTTGCATTCAGCGGTCTGTACCGGTCATTCTGATAGGCAGTAGAAGCCTGTCCGGCTTCCGTATCAAAGCGGATAATGGTTTTTCCCGCGCGGCCTTTCTTCGTATTTACTACGATAACGCCATTGGCAGCACGGCTACCATAGATCGACTGTGAGGCGGCATCTTTTAAAACGGAAATACTTTCAACATCATTAGGGTTCAGGGTACTCAACAGATTGGCTGTTGTCTGTAAACGTGATGCATCACCAGTATTCACCGGTATGCCATCAATAACCCAAAGAGGTCCGGTACCTGCGCTGATCGAGCTGATACCACGAATAACGATCGCCTGGCTTGCGCCGGGTTGTCCTGAAGAAGCTACAGACTGTAAACCAGCCACCATGCCCTGGAGACCTTTGTCGATCGAAGTGAATGGCTTGTTCTCGATATCTGCTGCTTTTACCGAAGCAATAGAACCAGTCAGGTTCGCTTTCTTCTGGGTACCATAGGCAACTACCACTACTTCAGAAATGGTTTTGTCGTCTGTCTTCAATGTAAAATTGATGGAAGATTCGTTGCCGATAGTGATCTCTTGCGCAACCATATTTACCGAGGAAATAATCAGGATCTTTCCTTTTACCGGAACATTGATAGAGTATGTTCCGTCGGCTTTTGTAACAGTGCCTGCAGAGGTATTTTTAACCAGTACTGAGGCATTGGGGATTGGATCCCCTTTTTCATCCGTCACCTTACCGGTAACGGTTTTTTGTGCCAACAGCTGACCCGCCAATAGCAGGAAAGCTGTTAGGGTTACTAACAGTTTTCTCATGTGCATGTGTAGTTTAGTATATAAATAAAAAGATATCTATGCGATATCCGACCAAATATGCAATATAAAAGAATCCCGGCATTAAATCTTGTATATAAGTCCTTTTTTTAATTCAAAAAGGGATTAAAACAAGGTCGAAACCTGGAAAAATTTGGCTATACTGGCTATAGAAGAATAATTTTTTGAATGGCAATTGCCTTCGCCTTGAGAGTGAGACATTGCCGTAGACCGATTTGCTGCGCAGCACCCACAACTATTTCTTTTTAAACCTGACCAGGCTGATCAATAGTGAGGGTAGGAGAACCAGGTTGGTAAAAGTGGCTGTCACCAATGTCAGTGATGTTAGCCAGCCAAGTGCCTGGGTACCTCCAAAACCACTGAAGCAGAAGATCACAAAGCCTGCAATCAACACCAATGAAGTATAGATAATACTGATACCTGTACTATGTATTGTTTCGATCACGGTTTTCTGCAGATCGAATTGCTGGCGGGGAAGTTCCTGTTTGTAATTAACCAGGAAACGTATCGTAATATCTATAGCGATGCCCAATGCCACACTAAAAACCAGCACAGTAGAGGGTTTCAGGGGAATGCCAACCCAGCCCATCACTCCCGCTGTAATTACCAGAGGGATAACATTGGGGATAAGCGAACAGAATAAGATCCTGAAAGAACGAAACAGGTACAACATGCAAAGCGCTATCAGCAGAAATGCCCAAAGGATGCTCTCTTTTAATCCATTGATGATAAAACTGCTTCCTTCCAGGAAAGTTACGCTGGTGCCCGTCATCTGCACATCATACTTTTCTGCCGGAAAAAGCTGGGCCACCTTTTTTCTTACAGTATCCAGGATCTCGGGCAGGCGTTTACTTCCTACATCAGCCATGCTTACGCTGATTCGTGCTTCCTGTCTTGAACTATCCATAAATGTAGATACCAGCTTGGCAAAGGAATTTTTATTATCTGCAGAGTCATTCCTGAATTTCAGGTACTGTACCATGGCAGGCAGATCCAATTGACTTGGCATTGAATAATTAAGACTATCGCCTTCAAAAAAAGCCTGCTTTGCAAATTTCAATCCTTCGATTATACTTAATGGTCGCCCGATCTCGGGCATTGTCTGTAAATACCTGGAAAGAGAATCGATCTTATTCAATCCATCCAGGTCACGGATGATGCCTGCTTTACTCGTTGTACGCACGACCATCTCCAATGGCATTACCCCTTTAAAATTGGTTTCAAAAAACTTTAGATCAGTATATATCTTATCTGTTTTGGGAAGATCATCCACGATAAACCCAACACTTTTTAACCGGAAAATACCTATGATAGAAACTGCTACTATAATAGTAGTAGTAACATATACCAGCCTGCGATGATTGAGCGCCCATTTTTCCAACCGGTCCAGCCAGCGGTTCAGTCTTGGGTTTTCCAGGTATTTCATATGCCTGCTCTTGGGAGCAGGTAAAAAACTCAGCACAGATGGAATCAGCACAAGCGATATAAAAAACAGCGCCATGATATTGATCCCGGCCACCACGCCAAATTCTTTTAATATTTCACTGCGTGTAAGTGCAAATACGGCAAAACCGATGGCCGCGGCCAGGTTACAAAAAAGAGTTACGATCCCCATGCGGCTCACCATGGTCACC
>CAZGSG010000275.1:0-7784 GCA_964528095.1 uncultured Terrimonas sp. | reverse complement strand
CCGGTATGTATATTTAGGCACACCGCCCTGCAACACGGTTGGCATGTAGGTAAACTGAATATTTTTTCTTCCTCCTAATGCTTCTCCAACTTCGATAATGTGGGTGGACACTATAAATAAACAATTTTCATATTCTGAAAACGCTTCTGTAACGGCCAGTGTTCCGTCGTAGGCATCCTTTACATTCGTTCCTTTAAATAATTCATCGAACATCAACAGCAAATGTTTGCCCGTAGCAGTGGCATTGGCAGAATCCTTCACCCGCACTACTTCCGCATAAAAATGACTATACCCCAAAGCAATATTATCTGCTACATTGATACTGGAATAGATGCCTTCTCTTATGGAAAACTCCATCGATTGCACAGCAATCGGGAACCCTATATGCGCCAGGTACATGCTGATACCAATAGATTTCATCCAGGTAGACTTACCAGCCATGTTAGCTCCTGTTAAAAAAACCACATTGCTCTGTTCACCCATTTCAATGGAATTCCCAACGGCTTTTTCTATGCAGGGATGTCTTAAATCGACAGCCCTTAAGGTGTTCATTTGTTTCGGCAAGGCTTTGGCATATTTAAACCCGTTCGTTTTAGCCACATTGCCCACTGCAATATTCACATCCACTTCGGCTATAAAAATCAATATTTTTTTGATCTCTTCACTTAACTTGTTCTTTAAAAAACAATCGTATTCCGCGATCGTTTTTGCGGAAATAGACTTATAGATATCGGTTTCAATTAATTTAGATAATTGGGAGGAAATGAGAATGTTCTTTATTTCATTCGAACGGCTTTTGTACGGCCCTTCGAGGATAGATAACTCCATTACAAACGTTAAACATTTCTTCAGCGTTACGATTGTAGCCTGCAAGCCCTGGATAAGAATTTTGTACCGTTCATCCCGCGTCAAAGCCGACAAGGTTTTCTTCACGAGTATATTCAAATAACTTCCGAGTTGTCCCTGATCATGCGTAGCTTCAACATATTCACGCATCAGGGTTACCTGCTGTGTATCGAATGGGAATTGCAGCTTCGCCTCCTGAAAAAAATGAAAAATTGCCGTACGTTCATTGATCTGTTGCGCATCACACAAGGGCTGTTTGAATAACTGATCCAATAAATTTTCACCGCCACGGGTTTTTACCTGATTGAATAAAAAGTAAACAGACCCCTGACGAAACTTTCCTGGCAGATTTAACTCGTCGAGCGATTGTTGATCTATAGTAAAACTCATATTTGTATTTGTAGCGATTAAAACTAGCCTCTTTTTTTCCCGGCTTTCAGCGTTTCCAGAATACCTTCATTACCTATGATTATCATACCATGTCGGTCATTGGTGATCCCTTCTTCAAGCGTGTATGTATATTCCGGTACTGTGCCATTCATTCGGGTCGGGAGATATTGAAAACCGATATTAGGTTTCTGTTTCAATTCATCACCGGCTTCAACGATGTGCGAAGAGATTATGAACATACTGTTCTTCTTCCCGGCAAAGGCATGTGTAATAGCCACTGTTCCCTCATGAGCATCCTTCACATTGGTTCCTCTGAATAGCTCATCAAAGAGTACAAACAACGACTTACCGGCCCCTAATTCAGTAGCCATTTTCTTTACACGCAATACTTCCGCATAAAAGTGACTTGCGCCTATGCCTAAATTATCCGGAAGGTTAATCGTGGTGTATACACCATCCTTCACAGAAAACTCCATTGATTTCGCCGCAACAGGAAAGCCCATGTGTGCTATGTATATTGCCGTACTAAATGATCGTAAAAAGGTTGATTTTCCCGCCATGTTTGCTCCTGTTAAAAACACCACGGACCTGTCAGCGTTCATTGTTAAACTATTTACAACCGGATTTTTTAACTCAGGATGATACACGCCTTCTACTTTTAGAATATTCCGATCCTTTGGGCGAGCAACAGGAAATATGAAATTTCGTTTTGCAGCAATATGGGCTACTGAAACATAAACATCGATTAAATAAATAAAGTGCAATACAGCTAGTATTTTATCGCATTCACGAACACGAACAAGAATATCAAAAGCGGTAACGGCTGCATAAGATAGTTTCGCTTTCGGCTTCTCATTAAAAACAGGCTCAAGGGAAGCACTATTCAAGAGGGAAACAATCTCCCTGCATTCATTTTTCAAACCATCCACCTTAACCAGATCACCGGTCTGAACAAAATCACGCATAGTATGAAATAACTCGATGATCGCAGTCACACCACTATGGATTTCTTTCTCCCCTAAGGTTGATTTCTGTCCATCTGTATTTTCTTTGGCATACCCCATATACTTCTCAACACTATCCAATGCAGATGCCTCAAAAGGAAAGCTGGTTTTAAGCTTAGCGAAGGTTTCGATAATGGAGGCTCTTTGTGTAATACCATCCAGATCAGACAATGGATTTCTAAACATTTTTTCCAGCACCGCTTCCCCTCCTCGTGTAAATGTATTATTATAGATATCATAAATCCCACTATGATCACGTTTGGCAAATAGCCTCAGATCCTCAATTGTCTGATCATCTGTCTGTAACAACATTGTAGTTATTTTATTATAAATGAGCGCTTGTAGAGGCTGCCCCAAAATTAATTTTGAGACAGCCTCTTAGTTTAACAACTTATGCGGTTTTTTATTTACGGTTACGGCGAAGCAATAATACCGTCCCCAACGCCAGCAGTAAAGCGGGAATAAGGCCTGCCATGATCCACTTTGTTACAAGTACTTTATCACCTTTTATGTTCAGCGAATTATCAATAGGGTCAGGCCATGTCGGTTCGATTGGAAATACACCATAACTGAACCAACCTAAAAAACCTTGATAGAATCCGGCATTTCCTGTTGCCGGATATCCCCTTGCCAATTCAATATTACTTAAGAAATCAGCATCACCTGTTACCAAAATGCGTTGCTGTTTACCCTTTATATCGCGTGTTAAGGCCAAGGCTGTGGGATGCGATTTCTTTTCATCTCCTGCTAATGGATTGTAGACGATGTCGGCGGAATCCAATACCAGTTTACCGATTTTATTCCAGCTTACAGCAGCATCTGTGTTGAGCAAGGGCTGGATATTAAAATCACTATCATTAGCAAAGGTCAAACCAACTGCGCCTCGGGTACTTACCCCTAATTTTATGCGGTGTAAACGAGTCACTTTAGCCCCGAAATCAGTACCCAGGGCGGACACGTAGGATTTGACTTCATCAGGAGAAAAATTATTGTCAGACTGCACCAAAGTGCCATCCATTAATTGTACTCCCAGGCGCTGTAGAATTGGATTTAATACTGATTGTTTACTGGGTTCTCCTGCTAATAGCAAGTTTCCACCTTCATCAATATAACGTTCAATTTTTGCTAATACGGCAGGGGTAAAGGCTGTACGTGGATCGGCAATCACCAGAGCAGTTAACCCAGAAGGAATCTCTGAATCTTCTAACGTTAAGCTCTCCAAATCAAACCCCTGATTGATTAAGGCCTCGCGAACATTGATTTCACTGGTCGCCAATTTATAATGGCGATCTCCCATTTTATCAATACTCCGTTCTTGTTCTCCTTGTAAAAAAGCAATTCGTGGTAGCGGAACTGTCAAGCGTTTTAAAGCGGCTGAGATTTCTGTTTCAGAAGGCCAAAAAATTATATCGTTAAAAGTACGCAGGAAGGTTGTTTTCCCTTTAAATTTCAACTGCATCACCAGGCGATTTTTTTCCGGAAATAAATCAATTAGTTGACGGATTTCGGCTGGCTTTTTAAATCGATCGAGACTTATTTTATACGCTTTGCTGTACTTTTGAGCCAATTCTTCCAAGGTCATCCCTGGATTAACTTTATAGACATAATCATTTCTGGTACTATCATAATAATAGACATAGTTCAGCTTGATATTCGGCTTGAAACGCAGATAACGCTCCCAGCGTGCTTTATCCTCATTCCTGTTTTTTGGTGCTTGACGCCGATAAGTACCATCCAATAAATTGATGTACGCCGTTACTTCCAGTGGTTCATTACCTATTTCTTTCAGCGTTTGTTGCGCTTTTACACTAATGGTGTTCTGTTTAGTGCGAGTTACATCCCAATAGCCAATAAATCCAGGCTTGGAAGTGAAATAGCCAATGGCTAATACCGCTACTACAACAATACTATAATTGAAAAATGATTTCACCCAGGAAACGGACTTTCTTGTACTTTGCAGTTTAAGCCAGGCAAAGGCTAAGAACATAGCTGTAATCAATAGATAGTACAAAATATCTCTGGTTGTTATCAAGCCCTGTATCATAGTTTCTGTACGACCGGATATCGAAAGATAATCAGTAAGGTCTCTTACAAAATCATAGTCTTGCCAAAGGTTACCCACAAATCTCAGTAAGGCAAATACAGCAAAGGTGGCAATTGCGGCAACCACCTGATAGGTACTCAGACAAGACAGAAAGAGGCCGATTGCTGCATAAGCACTTAATAATAAAAATATACCGAATAAACCACCAAAAATAAAGCCCCAATCCATCGCCTCAATATGGAAGGCAGCAAAGAGTACTACGATACCCAGCATTAAGATCATGCATAGATTAAAGATCAGCATCGCAGTATATTTCCCCAAAATAATATAAGATAATTTGACAGGAGAAGAATACAGTAATTTAATGGTGCCGGAATGCGTTTCCCTGCTAATCAAACCCATAGTGATCAAAGGAATATATAGATAGAGGTTGTTCAGTACATCCGTAATAAAAAGACCTTGATTAGGCATTGAAAAAAACCTGGAGGTCATGTTATCAAATACCTGGTCTACCTCTATAGCCGTAACAATCATTTCAAGTTTATCCACATACACCATGGCAACCTGTATAAGAAAAAGAATCAATAACAACCAGGCAATGGGAGAATAAAAAAGGGCGCTCAGCTCAGCTCGAGCTATTCTACTTATCTTCTTCATGTTTTTGTTTTGTACAATCGTTTATTTGTTAATTGGCTTTAATATTATTTGATAGCTTAGCAAATATTTCATCTATGGAACCTTTATCCAGATATATTTCTCTTAATTCCCAATCTTGCTGAACACTCATTTTGATAATTCGATCAGTAATATTGCGATCACCGTCAAAATTGATTTTCAAGTTTTTCCGGGTTAAGAATTCAACGCCGGTTACACCTTCTATCTTCAGAAATTCTTGCTCAGTAGGGGGCCTATCCATTTCTACTCTTACACTATGCGGGGCTATATAATTATTGAAGGCATCCATGGTATCAGCAAACACTAACCTTCCTTGCTCAATCATTCGAATTTCTTTGCACAGCAATTGTACTTCGGATAGCACATGGGAGGAGAAAATAACGGCTCGCTCTTTAGCTATGTCTTTTATCAAGGCGCGCACTTCTATAATCTGATTGGGATCCAGCCCATTGGTGGGTTCATCCATCACAACGAGTTTTGGTTTATGAATAATCGCTTGTGCGATACCAACGCGCTGACGATAACCGCCTGATAGGTGCTTGATCAGTCGGTGACTACAATGGGCAATACCGCATCTTTCTTTTACTTCTTCTACAGCTGACCGCATCGTCGTTTTTCCGATTTCGCGTAAATGAGCACTATAGATTAAGTATTCATCTACGGTCATTTCCATATACAACGGAACCTGCTGGGGCAGGAATCCGATTTCTCTTTTAGCGGCTTCCGGATGTTTTTTCAGATCAATCCCATTGATAATGACATTACCTGCTGTTTGATTTAAAACCCCACACATGATATTCATGGTGGTAGATTTGCCGGCACCGTTAGAGCCCAGTAAACCCAGGATGCCTGTTTTATCAATCTCGAAACTGATGTCACGGATCGCCCAGGCGCTACTGTATCTGTGCGATAGCCCCTGTACGGAAATAATACTCGTACTCATGTAGAATTAGTTTTATTACTTGTTTTTATATGTTTCTGCGAGCTGGAGTGCGGTATAGGCATTTACCACCCCACCTGCAACGCAACGTTCTTTTAGTTGGTCTACTTTAATAACGGATTGCATGATGATTTCCTTTACCTGAATGGCGGTGAGTTCCGGATAGTAAGACCAGATCAAGGCAGCCAGCCCCGATACGATGGGAGTTGCCATACTGGTACCATCTAATCTTTTATATTTAGAACCAGGAACAGTTGAATTAATCAGAACGCCTGGTGCGAATACATCAACCTTTGTTTTGCCGTAATTGGAAAAAGAGGCCCGTAAGGTTTCGTCATTCATATGATCAGAAGCACCAACTGTGATCCAGGTTGCTGCAGTTCCTCCTTCTAAATAATTTGGGCTGGGAAAATAGCTTGGAAGAGAGTCCAGATTCGCACTTTCATTACCTGCCCCACGAATTAAGAGAACATCTTTTGAAACGGCATACTTAATAGCGGCATCAAGTGGTGTTTGATCCCAGGAATTCAACTCGCGAAAGCTCATATTAATCACTCTGGCTCCATTATCCACAGCATATCGAATAGCCTGGGCCCAGACTTTCTCTAATTCCCTTCCATCAACGACAAAAGGAATTATAGACATAATACGTACATTCGCCGCTACTCCCTGAATACCCAATTTGTTATTTCTATCAGCTCCTATAATTCCGGCAACATGGGTTCCATGATCAGACTCTACTATTCCTACAATATTATTTCCGTAAATGACCCCCTTACTACTATCTGAATTTTTGCTCACAATGGAACGAGGAATGAATGTTGTATTATAGGTATAATCAATGCTCTCTTGATAATTTTCTATTTTTTTCACAACATCCTCTTGATAAAATTCTTCAAATGTTTTTCTTTTCATTTGTTCATTTAGAAAACT
Source organism: uncultured Terrimonas sp. (assembly GCA_964528095.1). GTDB lineage: Bacteria > Bacteroidota > Bacteroidia > Chitinophagales > Chitinophagaceae > CAZGSG01. The sequence goes on along the minus strand of CAZGSG010000275.1, from coordinate 952 downwards.
ACGCGCATAATTCTCATCTGCATTATTCGGGATGTAAGCAATAAAATTCTTTAGAGTAGGGTTCGGGTTTCCAATCTGCTTCACCATGTTATCCAATGCATTCCTGATCTTCTGCAATCGCATTAAGTTGTTTTTCGCATCTTGTATTTTATTCTCCAGAGTAGTCTTGTTTTTTTGATATTGAGCGTAATCTGCTCTGTCTATGGGGGGAATAGCTGCATATGGAACCAGGTTAAAGCGCGCCTGATCCCTACGTACCAAACAGGTTAATATTACATTCCCCTTTACATCCATTTCTTTCGTTGAGCCTGAAAAGTTCCATCCCTGCGTATCGTCTATGAATCCGTTATTATCATCATCAATTCCGTTATCAGGAATCTCTTTCTCATTGATCCAAAAGTTAGATTTCAGATCTTCATGCTCCGTATCAAATCCAGCATCCAAAACGGCAACCAGTACTTGTTTAGATTTCTTTCCTTTGAGTAATTCCTGATAGGCCTTATCCGTGCTGATTCCAAAAACACCATCGTCTTTCAAATCCAGATGCTGCCAATTGATAGATTCTTTGGAAGCGCAAGCACTAAACAATAAACTTGCAAGCAAGCATAGACTGATGTTATTTAACTTCATCAAGTCATATAAATATCCAGTGAACATTGTTTCTTTTATTTTTTTAATAAAATAGCGGGTAGACGGAAATATAGCAGGATTGCTGCTCTGCATAATCCGACTAATCTTATCGCTATCAAGGCTGCTTTTTTTATTAGCAGGTGTGGCGGTGAAAGCATAGAACTGCTTTGCCTTACATTATAACAGTCTTCTTACTTCCAGTAAGTGTATTGTTTAATTATCCGAAAGCCGGAGGTTGAGCAACCTCCGGCTGTTTATGTTTATTCATATGGGTTCTGTTGATAACCCCAAATATTAACCAAATCAGAATGCAAAGGCAATG
>CAZGSG010000274.1:0-7786 GCA_964528095.1 uncultured Terrimonas sp. | reverse complement strand
TGGGAGTATGGATCACTACACTAAAGATCCGCTTAAGTCTATTGAAAGAAAAAAAGATCCTGTCATGAGAAAAACCAGAAACATTATCGTTCTTTTACTGTTATTTATTTCCACTATTGGTCATACACAGGGTGTGGGTGAAAAAAAAGGATTGGATGGTTTACTGCGGAGCGATGGAAGAATATATGTAGTAGTTGCAGTAATGCTGACAATACTGATCGGGCTCATCCTTTATTTAATAAGACTTGATCGGAAGATATCAAAACTGGAAAAAGAAAAATGATCCGCAAATAAAGCATGCGCTTCCGTTCAGGTTAGAATGAAATACATATTTCCCGGATATGTATCCTTGACAAACCGGTTTAACATACATATCTGCTTAAAGAGAATATAAACGATCTTTTATTAATAACGATTGCCAAGGCCCCGGGCAAGAGATAACATCAACTTAAAGAATAAAGAAGATCTATCTGATGCCCAAAGCCTATTTTTAACCTTGCTATTTGAAAAATAAAAATTGAATCATGTCAGACTCAAATTACAGTTTCTTTGGTGCCGTCGAAAAAAGTTTCGACAAAGCGGCGAGCTTTACAAAATGGGATTCCGGAACACTTGAACAGATCAAACAGTGTAATTCCGTATACCGGATGCATTTTCCTGTTAAGATCGGCGACAACGTAGAAGTGATCAAAGCGTACCGGGTACAACACTCGCATCACAAATCACCCTGCAAAGGTGGTATTCGTTTCGCCACATCGGTAAACCTCGATGAAGTGATGGCGCTCGCGGCACTCATGACCTACAAATGCGCTATTGTAAATGTACCGTTTGGCGGTGCAAAAGGTGGTATCACCATCGACCCGAAAAAATATACCGTGTATGAACTTGAAAAGATCACCCGCCGGTATACAGCAGAACTGATCAAGAAAAATTTTATCGGACCGGGTACAGACGTACCGGCTCCCGACTATGGAACAGGTGAGCGTGAGATGGCCTGGATCCTGGATACTTATACAAGCATGCGTCCCGGCGAAATAGATGCTGCTGGTTGTGTAACGGGTAAACCTGTTACACAGGGTGGTGTTCGTGGCCGCAGGGAAGCCACCGGTCTTGGTGTATTCTTTGGCCTGCGTGAAATATGCAATACCAAAGAAATCATGGATAAACAGGGCATGACAGTAGGTGTAGAAGGTAAGAGAGTAGTTGTACAGGGTTTGGGAAATGTAGGTTACCACAGCGCTAAATTCTTCCAGGACGCTGGCGCAAAAGTGATCGCGCTCTCCGAATTTGAAGGAGCTATCTTTAATGAAAATGGCCTGGATATAGATGCTGTGTTTAATCACCGCAAAACAACAGGATCATTGTTGGGATTCCCCGGCTCTTCCAATCTTGCCAACAATACCGATGCGCTGGAACTGGATTGCGATATCCTGATACCCGCCGCATTGGAAAACGTGATCAATGGTGAAAATGCTCCGCGTGTAAAAGCGAAGATCATTGGCGAAGCAGCCAACGGTCCATTGACCCCAGAAGCAGATGAGATCTTTTCTAAAAGAGGCATACTCGTAGTGCCGGATATGTACCTGAATGCAGGTGGTGTAACGGTTTCTTATTTCGAATGGTTAAAAAACCTGAGCCATGTACGTTATGGACGTATGGAAAAACGGTTCAACGAGAACATGAACGCGCATATCGTTGAACAAATGGAAAGCATGTCAGGTAAAAAAATGGGCGGTAAGGAAAAAGAATACATTGTACACGGTGCAGATGAAGTAGACCTGGTATATAGCGGTCTTGAAGAGACCATGATCACCGCCACACGTGAGATCATGACCGAGTGGAAAAACAATCCTACTATTCCTGATATGCGTACTGCGGCATACGTAGTTGCAATCAATAAGGTAGCCAATAGTTACGCCGAACTGGGTATCTTCCCATAAGATCCCTGTTAAGATACCAATCATCCCATTTGCGCAGGCAGGTGGGATTTTTTTTATCTCTGCATGGCCACCATTATTTATAACTTAGTCTAAAATTTCTATTATGGTAACTGATATTCTCAAACCATTGTTCACAAGGGAACTGAAAAAACTAAAAACAGAAATTTTAGCTTACCGGTCAGAACACAATATCTGGCTGATAGAAAAAGAGATCGCCAACTCTGCCGGAAATCTTTGCCTGCACCTGGTAGGCAACCTGAATACGTTTATAGGAGCAGTACTTGGAAATACGGGATATATAAGAAACAGGGAGCTGGAGTTTTCGTTAAAAAATATTCCCCGTGAAAAATTGATACAGCAGATAGACAATACTATCAGCATGATTGAAGACACGCTCGGCAATGTACCTGATGAACAATTGAACAATGAATATCCCGTGCTGGTTTTTGCAGAAAAAACAACGACTGGATATTTATTAATTCACCTGATAACTCATTTAACCTATCACCTCGGCCAGATCAATTATCATCGCCGCTTACTGGATTAAATAAAAGAAAAGACCGGTTGTTCAGTCAGGGCCCGGCATTCCGCCATGCTGTATAAATAACTTAATTTCATCTTCAATAAAAGATAAACATGCTACAAACCGCTTTGATCACCGGTGCAAGCCAGGGCATAGGCGCAGCTATTGCAATAGAGCTGGCGCGGCAGAATATCCACACCGTTTTGCTGGCAAGAAATCCAGTTAAACTGGGTGCTGTAGCTGCCCGGATCAACGATAATGGTGGCAGTTGCAGCTATTATGATTGCGACATAACATCACACACAGCAATAGAACAAACATTAGCCGCAGTAGAAAAAGAACTAACGGTACTGCCTTCTATCCTTATTAATAATGCTGGTTTAGGCGGCCCTTTTCATCATACAGATGAAGTGACACCTGAGGAATGGGATCTTATTTTTGCCACCAACGTAAAGGCCCCGTTTTTGTTTTGTAAAAAATTTCTACCTGCTATGAAACAGCAGCAGTTCGGACGAATCATTAATATTTCTTCCATCTATGGTATTGTTGGCGGTGCGCGTTCTTCAACCTATGCGGCCAGTAAACATGCGTTGGCAGGATATACCAAATCCCTGGCAGTAGAATGGGGTAAGTATAATATCACCTGTAATATTATTTCTCCAGGGTATATAAATACATCGTCTAATAATTCTGCGGGAACATCTTATCTTTCAAATGTACTGGCGCATATACCTGGTAATAAACAGGGAGTTCCTGCCGATATCGCTAAACTTGTATACTTTCTTACACAACCCGCAAGCAATTATATCAATGGCGCCGATATCGTGGTTGATGGCGGAATGCTGGCAGGTTTCAATTTTTAAATTTATACTATGCTGATAGTTAACTTTAACCCTTTCCCGGTAATATCTACCGAACGATTCCATCTCAGGCAATTAGCCGATTCGGACGCTCCTGAAATATTTGCCCTCCGTTCGGATGAAGATGTAAACAGATTTCTTGACCGGCCTAAAGCAACCGGTATTGAGGATGCACATAAATTTATCAGTAGAATAAAAACCGGGATTCAGGGTAACGAAAGCATCTTCTGGGCCATCGTACCCAAAGACAGGGATACACTGGTGGCGACCATTTGTCTCTGGAATATCGATAAAGAAAAACATACTGCCGAGATAGGTTATGAAGTACTTCCTGCTGAACAGGGAAAAGGGATCATGCAGGAAGTCATACCAGTGATCATCCACTATAGCTTTAATGAGCTACATCTTGCAGGTATCCATGCAGAATTAAGCCCCGATAATCTAAAATCCCTGGCACTGCTCAGGAAGTTTAATTTTATCCGCGATACCATTTTCGAAGACAGGATGGGCTATGGAAATGGCGTAGTCGTTTATTCGCTGGATAGTCAGGGAAGCCCAGCAACTACTCAGTAATAGTATCCTGTTATTTTTTGGCGACACTATTGATGAATCCAATCACTCCATCCATAAATACCTGCTGATCATCCCACATAGCCAGGTGACTTCCATTCGGGCAATACAGGTATTGTCCATTCTGTACCAGTTTGCTTTGCTCCTCCATTGCTTTAGGGTCCATGGTATCGTACTTGGCACCGATCATCAGGGTCGGTATTCTTATCTCCTTAAGACGACCTTTAATATCCCAGGTAGCCAGCCTGCCGGCGATACCAAATTCACTTGGTCCCTGCATCATCGTGTAAATCTCAGCATTCACATGTTTACCGGACCTATTGAAGCCATCGGGAAAATCAGGCAGCCTGCATAAATGTTCCTTATAAAAATTAGGGATCAGTAATTCCATATACCTTGGATTATTAAAATCAGCCCTGGCTTCTATTGCCCGTATTTCTGCCAGCACTTCAGGCTTCATTTGTTTTGATAACACTTCTTCTGCATATCGTCCATATTCCGGTGCGCTTGCCATCATATTCGCAACGATCAGAGCTTTCATATTTCCCTGGTACCTGAGCGCATATTCCATACCCAGGATACCTCCCCATGAATTGCCCAGCACATAAAAATTAGTTGAATCTGCCCCGATGGCCTTACGCACCTGCTCCACTTCTTCTACAAACCTGGGTACAGTCCATAAACTGCTGTCTTTAGGCTGATCACTGTAATATGAACCCAACTGATCATATTCATAAAACTCATATCCCTGTTTTGGAAAAAAACTTTCAAAGCATTCCATATATTCATGGGTCATTGCGGGGCCCCCATGTAATAACAGTATCTTGATCTTTGGATTGTTGCCAAACCGTTTGGTCCATACATTAAACTTCCCGACAGGTGTTTCAATAGGTATAAGGCGGACGCCACCTGCCTGCACGCCTGTTTCTCCATAATCAAAATATGTTGCGACCGGTATGTCGGCGCCTGTTTTCTCCGAGGTTGGTTGATTACAGGAAAGCAGCAGCAGGCCCGAAAAGAATACAGCTATTTTAAGCATGGCGGTTGTTTTTTATAGCTGAAAGATATCTATTAAATGGCTAACTTTCCCACCGGTACACCTTACTATACCAAAACTTTTTTTGACTTATAAGTAATTAGTATGAAACCTTTTTTTTCGCTCTTATTGTGCGTAATAATATTATTCAGTTATTCCTGCAGCTCCAAAGAAAAAGTAGATCTGTTTGTTTACAATGCGACGATCTATACAGTAGACAGCAGTTTCTCCACTACCGAGGCCATGGTAATAAAAGATGGTAAAATAATAGCAACTGGTAAAACAGCTGACCTGGAAAAAAAATATGAGGCGAAAGAAAAAACAGATGCAGGCGGAAAATTCATTTATCCCGGTTTTATAGATGCACATGCGCATTTTGTAGGATACGGTCTTGGACTGCAAACCGCTGACCTTACCGGTACTACAAGTTGGGAGGATATATTGCATCGCCTTGCTGAATTTGCCAAGGGCCTTCCAAAAGATCAATGGCTGGTTGGCCGGGGATGGGACCAGAATGACTGGGACATAAAAGAGTTTCCCAGCAATGAAAAACTGAATGAATTATATCCTGACAGACCGGTGATCCTGGAAAGAGTAGATGGCCATGCCAGCATTGCCAACCAGCGCGCGCTTGAACTGGCAGGTATAAAAGCCGGGGATAAGATAACTGGTGGTGAACTGGAGGTTAAAAATGGAAAACTCACAGGTATACTCGTTGATAATGCCGTGAATCTTGTGGCCTCCCGTATACCGGCAGTGACCGACGCGCAATATAAAATGTCCATACAACAAGCGGAAAGGAATTGTTTCGCAGTTGGCCTTACCACGGTTGATGATTGCGGGCTGAACGCAGCTGATGCGGAAGCTATTAATCAATTGCAGGAAAACGGGGATCTTAAAATGAGAATGTATGTAATGCTAAGCGATGCGAAAGCAAATTATGATTACCTGGAAAAGAAAGGCCCGATAAAAACAGCAAGACTCAATGTCCGGAGTTTTAAAGTATATGGTGATGGCGCATTAGGTTCCAGAGGGGCCTGCCTGTTGAAACCGTATAGCGATAAACCAGGTTATAGCGGTTTCCTGTTAAGCAATCCTGCACATTTTGATTCGGTGGCCAACTGGATCAGCCAGCATGGATTTCAAATGTGCACACATGCGATCGGCGACAGCGGCAACCGTACCATGCTGAACATTTATGCAAAATATTTAAAAGGCAAAAATGATCAGCGCTGGCGTATTGAACATGCGCAGGTGATCGACCAGCATGACTTTAACTTGTTTGGAGAAAATTCGATCATTCCCTCTGTACAACCTACACATGCCACATCTGACATGTACTGGGCAGGAGACCGGTTGGGCAATGAAAGAGTGAAAGGCGCTTATGCCTATAAACAATTGCTGCAGCAGAACGGATGGTTGCCATTGGGCACTGATTTCCCGGTAGAAGATATTTCTCCATTTAAAACTTTTTATGCAGCCGTGATACGCAAGGATGCAAAAGGCTGGCCCGAAAAAGGATACCAGATAGAAAATGCACTGACCCGGACAGAAGCATTAAAGGGAATGACGATCTGGGCAGCAAAAGCAAATTTTGAAGAAAAAGAAAAAGGCAGCCTGGAATCCGGAAAATTTGCTGATTTCATTATACTGGATAATGATATCATGCAAGCAGGCGAGAAGGAATTATTGCAGTTGCGCGTACTTAAAACATATGTTAACGGCGAAAAAGTATTCGAAAGAAAATAATCGATTGCACACTGAACAAGTGCCTGTCGAATAAAAAACAACTTGTTTTGCCGCAGGTAAAAACGGGGATTTAAAGTAAATGCCGTTCAGCTTATTTCCCCCCCGCAGTTTATCAAATTTTCAAATTAGCTTATATTTGCAGGATGATTGGTAGCGAAAAAAGAACAATCCGTATTGCGATTCTCGACCTCTATGAAGGCCATGCCAACCAGGGCATGCGCTGTATCCACCAGATAGTAGAGGACTGGCGCAAAAGCATTGATGCTGAAGTCATAACACAGGTATTCGATGTACGGCTCCGAAATGAACTCCCCGATACTTCCTTTGATCTGTATATTTCCAGTGGTGGCCCCGGTGATCCGCTTTCAACCCGTTACGATGATTGGGATATCGCCTGGTGCAAATGGCTCAATGAACTTTTGCGCTGGAATGAGAACCCTTCTAATACGGTCAAAAAACATATTTTCTTTATCTGCCATTCATTCCAGTTAGCATCCCGTTATTTTTATTCAGGACTGGTATGCAAACGTAAATCAACATCGTTTGGCGTATTCCCGGTACATATGCTGGAAGCTGGTAAACAGGAGCCTGTGTTTGAAGGTTTACAGGACCCTTTTTACGCGGTCGACAGCAGGGACTACCAGGTGATACAACCCAATATTGATCTTTTGCAAAAAACCGGTGGCAAAATATTATGTATAGAAAAAATGCGTTCGCATGTACCGTATGAAAGAGCGGTAATGGGGATTCGTTTTAATGAATATATGATCGGTACACAGTTTCATCCGGAAGCCGATGCACATGGTATGAGCCTGCACCTGCAAACAGAAGACAGAAAGAAAACAGTGATTGATAACTACGGCGAGGAGAAACTGACCAGCATGCTTGATCAGTTAAATGATCCGGAAAAAATACGCTGGACCTATTCACATGTGCTTCCGAATTTTCTTAATTATGCTGTGGGGGAATTAGAACTCTCCTTCGCTTAGATTATGCTGAATGAAGATTGTCTTGCTTCGGCTTCGGCGAGCGAAGCTCCTTTTTTGCTTAGACTATGCTGAATGAAGATTGTCTTGCTCCGGCTCCGGCGAGCGAAGCTCCCTTTTTG